>JBAWZV010000015.1:0-24479 GCA_037142875.1 Actinomycetes bacterium
ACCCCGAAGCGCGCGCGCAAGACTGACGGCGGCGCGTCGGCAGCCAAGTCCAAGGGCAAGAAGAAGGAGGTGGCTGCGTAATGGGACAGAAGGTTCATCCCGGCGGTCTGCGCATCGGCGTCATCCACGACTGGAAGTCGAACTGGATGGTCAAGAACAGCGAGTTTGCAGGCGCGCTCCTCGAGGACATCAAGATCCGCGAGCACATCATCGGCAAGCTCTCGCATGCCGGCCTGTCCGACATCCTGATCCGCAAGGACAAGCAGCGGATCACGATCGACATCTACACGGCACGCCCTGGCATCGTCATCGGCAAGTCCGGGGTCGAGGTCGACGCGCTGCGCAAGGAAGTGCACGCGCTCACCCAGAAGAACGTTCACATCAACATCAACGAGATTAAGCGTCCGGAACTCGACGCGAAGCTCGTTGCGCAGTCGATCGCAGAGCAGCTTCAGAACCGGGTGTCGTTCCGCCGGGCGATGAAGCGATCGCTGCAGTCCGCGATCCGCTCCGGCGCCGCCGGCGTGAAGGTGCAGTGCTCGGGTCGCCTTGGCGGCTCCGAGATGAGCCGGTCCGAGCAGTACTCCGAGGGCCGCGTTCCGCTGCACACGATCCGCGCCGACATCGACTACGGCTTCACCGAGGCTCGTACCGCGACCGGGCGCATCGGCGTCAAGGTCTGGATCAACAAGGGCGAGATCATGCCGGAGGGCTTCGGCGCGATCGGGGGCAAGGAGACCCGGCTGGGCGAGCAGGACACCGCGCGCCGCCGCGGAGGCGTCACGGAAGGGCTCGGGGCATCGCGCGAGTCGGCCCGTGGTCGCAGCCAGGATCGCGAGGGCCTCGGCCCGGTGCGACGCGGCAAGCCAGGTCAGCGTGGAGGCCGTCCCGCTCCGGGTGGTGCACCTCGCCCCGGTGGCGAGCGGCGTGCCCCTCGTGAGATGACGAGCGAGCCCACCGTGACTGACGCGACCGCGACGCCGCCTGTCGAGACGACACCGGCCGCAGTCGTGCCGACGACGATCGCAACCGACACACCGACCACGGAGGGTGACGCCTGATGTTGCTGCCGAGGCGTACAAAGTTTCGCAAGCAGCACCGCGGCCGTCGCCGCGGCGAGGCCAAGGGCCAGTCGACCGTGCAGTTCGGCGACTTCGGCATCAAGGCGCTCGAGAACGGTTGGATCACCAACCGCCAGATCGAGGCAGCTCGTATCGCGATGACGCGCAAGGTCAAGCGCGGCGGCAAGGTCTGGATAAACATCTTCCCGGACAAGCCGTATACCAAGAAGCCGGCCGAGACCCGCATGGGTAAGGGCAAGGGCTCGCCGGAAGGCTGGGTCGCAGTGATCAAGCCTGGCCGCGTGATGTTCGAGCTCGCCGGTGTCCCGGAGCCCCTCGCCAAGGAGGCGCTGCGTCTCGCAGGCCAGAAGCTGCCGATCAAGACCAAGTTCGTTCGGCGTGAGAGCGGTGATCTCTATGCGGACTAACAACCTCCGCGACATGAGCGACGCCGAGCTCCTCGGGAAGCTTGTGGACACGCGTCAGGAGCTGTTCAACCTGCGTTTCCAGTCCGCGACGGGCGCGCTCGAGAACACATCACGTCTGAAGATTGCACGGCACGAGATCGCCCGCATCCTCACGGTTCAGCGGGAACGGGAAGCGACACAGAAGGTGGAAGGCTGAGATGGCGGACGAGACTGAGAACGAGACAACTGAAGAGACTCCTGCGGAGCCGGAGACCGAGGCGACCGAGGTCGTAGAGGCCGAGGTCGCTGCGGAGCCCCAGGCCGTGGAAGAGCCGGCTGCCGACGAGACCCCGGTGGAGGAGCCTGTCACCGAAGCGGCCGACGAAGCACCTGCCGCCGAGGTCGAGGAGCCTGCTGCTGCTGAGGAGGCCGCTGATGCGGTCACCGAAGAGGCCGCCCCCGCTCCCGAGGCCGCTGCAGCACCGGAGCCGGCCGCCGCGCCTGCAGCACCGCCGGAGCCGAAGAAGAAGCGCAAGCGTCTTCCGCGGGCCCTCCGTCACAAGCATTCCAAGCCGGAGCGCGTTCGCGCCGAGCCCCGCAAGCCGATCACCCGCACTGCCCCCGGCGAGACCGAGCCCGGTCGCCGCCAGGAGCGCCGAGGGGTCGTCGTCTCCGACAAGGAGAACAAGACGATCGTCGTCAAGGTCGACCTGATGCGGGCACACCCGAAGTACAAGAAGGTCGTCCGGCGCAGCCGTAAGTTCCACGCGCACGACGAGGAGAACTCGGCCTCGATCGGCGACGTCGTCCGCATCATCGAGACGCGTCCGCTGTCGAAGCTGAAGAACTGGCGTCTGGCCGAAATCGTCGAGAAGGCGCGGTGATCCTGTGATCCAGCAAGAGTCACGTCTCAAGGTCGCCGACAACACCGGTGCCAAGGAGATCCTGTGCATTCGGGTCGTCGGCGGTTCGCGCCGTCGCTACGCCCGCGTCGGTGACGTCATCACCGCGACCGTCAAGGCCGCGACGCCGCAGGGCACTGTCAAGAAGGGCGAGGTCGTGAAGGCCGTCGTCGTTCGGACGAAGAAGGCGTACGGCCGTGAGGACGGCACCATGATCGCGTTCGACGAGAACGCCGCGGTCATCATCGACGGTCAGAACAACCCGAGAGGCACACGCATCTTCGGGCCGGTCGCACGCGAGTTGCGCGAGCGGAACTTCATGAAGATCGTCAGTCTCGCGCCGGAGGTGCTCTAGTGAAGGTCAAGAAGGGCGATCTCGTCCAGATGACTGCCGGCAAGGATCGCGGCAAGCAGGGTCGCGTCGTTGAGGCTCTGCCGCGTGACGGCAAGGTCGTCGTCGAGAACCTCAATCTCGTGCACCGCCACTCCAAGCCGCGCCCGATCCGGGACGCGAATCGGATGGGTGGCGAACAGATGACGCCGGGCGGGATCATCGACAAGGCGGTTCCGGTCCCGACGGGCAACGTCATGCTCGTCTGTCCAACCTGCAAGGCCCCGACACGCGTCGGGTACAAGACCAAGGAGAGCAAGGACGGCCCGGTCAAGGTGCGCGTCTGTAAACGCGACGGCTGCGGCCAGGAGATCGATCGCTGATGAGCACCACTGAGAAGGTCATTCCGCGCTTGAAGGAGCGCTACAACGACGAGCTCCGCGACCAGCTGAAGGATCAGCTCGGCCTCGAGTCGATCATGCAGGTTCCGACGATCACGAAGATCACGCTCAACATGGGCGTCGGCGAGGCCAAGACCGAGGTCAAGGTGCTCGACGCTGCCATGGAGGAGCTGACGATCATCGCCGGCCAGCGCGCCCAGGTTCGCAAGGCTCGGAAGTCGGTCGCCTCGTTCAAGCTCCGCGAAGGCATGCCGATCGGCGCTCGCGTCACGCTCCGGGGCGATCGGATGTGGGAGTTCCTCGATCGTCTCATCTCGGTCGCGCTCCCGCGGATCCGCGACTTCCGTGGTCTCAACCCGAAGTCGTTCGACGGCCGGGGCAACTACTCGCTCGGCATCCGCGAGCAGATTATCTTTCCCGAGATCGACTACGACAGCATCAAAACGATCCGCGGCCTCGACGTCGCGATCACGACCAGCGCGGTAACCGACCAGCAGGCCGAGGCGCTCTTGCGTGGCCTGGGTTTGCCGATCGCAACCGAGGAGCAGAGGAACTAGTGGCCAAGAAATCGCTGATCGCGAAGGCAGCGCGCCCCGCCAAGTACAAGGTGCGCAACTACAGCCGCTGCAACAAGTGCGGCCGCCCGCGTGCCGTCTTCAAAAAGTTTGGACTTTGCCGCATCTGCCTTCGGGAGCTCGCCCATCAGGGCGCTATCCCAGGCATGACGAAGAGCTCGTGGTAGGGGGATAAGTGCTTACTGATCCAGTTGCAGACATGCTCACCCGTATCCGTAACGCCAACAAGGCGTTGCACGATCGCACGGAGATGCCGTCCTCACGCCTCAAGGTGGAGATCGCTCGCATCCTCAAGGAAGAGGGGTACGTGCGTGACTTCCATATCGAGGAGCGCGAGCTGCCCTACAAGGTGCTCGTGATCGAGCTTAAGTACGGGCGTAGCCGGGAGCGGGTGCTGTCGGGTCTGAAGCGCGTCTCCAAGCCGGGCCGTCGTCGCTACGCTGGCAGGGCCGAACTGCCGCGGGTCATGGGCGGTATGGGTACGGCGATTCTCTCGACCTCTCGCGGTGTCATCACGAGCCGCACTGCCGAGCGCGAAGGGATCGGCGGAGAAGTCATCTGTTTCGTCTGGTAACCACATGAGCCGCATCGGAAAACAGCCAATTGAAGTGCCTGCCGGCGTACAGGTGTCCATCAACCCGGGTCGCGTCAGCGTCACTGGGCCGAAGGGCGAGCTGCACCAGCAGGTTCCCGCCAGGATGACGATCACGCAGGAGGGCGACACGCTCCTCGTTACGCGCCCCACCGAGCGCGGCACTGACCGGGCGCTGCACGGTCTCACACGCACGCTCGTGGCGAACATGGTCGAGGGTGTCACGAAGGGCTACGAGAAGAAGCTCGAGATCCAGGGCGTCGGCTATCGCGCTGCGCTCGTCGGGCCGGACATCGAGCTTCAGGTCGGTTACTCCCACTCGGTCAAGATCGTCCCGCATCCGGGCATCGAGTTCGAGATTCCTGTTCCGACGCAGATCATCGTGCGCGGGATCGACAAGCAGCGGGTTGGTCAGACCGCCGCAGAGATCCGCCGGGTGCGTCCGCCGGAGCCGTACAAGGGCAAGGGCATTCGTTACGAGGGCGAGAAGGTTCGCCGGAAGGTCGGGAAGCGCGCATGAGCACTCTGTCCGTTCGTGAGGCGCGTCTGCGCCGTCATCGCCGTATTCGCGGCAAGGTCGCCGGTACGGCAGCGCGGCCCCGCTTGATGGTATTCCGCTCCAACAAGGGCGTCTTTGCCCAGCTCGTCGACGACTCGACCGGCAAGACGATTGTCGGCGCAAACTGGGTGGGCCTCAAGGGGTTCACCGGCGACAAGACCGCTCAGGCGCGCGAGGTTGGCAAGACCCTCGCCGAGATGGCCAAGAAGGCGGGTGTCGAAGCAGTCGTGTTCGATCGCGGCGGCTACCTGTACCACGGACGCGTCAAGGCTCTCGCTGACGGCGCGCGCGAAGGGGGACTGAAGTTTTGAGCGAGATCGCCGAGAACAGGGAACTCAAGGAGCGCGTGGTCGAGATCAACCGCGTCGCCAAGGTCGTCAAGGGTGGTCGGCGTTTCTCGTTCACCGCACTTGTCGTCGTCGGTGATGAGGTCGACCGGGTCGGTGTCGGATACGGGAAGGCGCGGGAAGTGCCTCTCGCGATCTCGAAGGCCGTCGACGATGCGAAGAAGAACATGTTCACCGTGCCCAAGCACGGGCAGACGATCACGCACCAGGTGCTCGGTAGGTTCGGAGCTGGCAAGGTCATGCTTCGGCCGGCCTCTCCCGGTACCGGCGTCATCGCCGGCGGCGGTGTGCGTGCCGTTCTGGAGCTCGGCGGCATCCGCGACGTCCTCGCGAAGTCGCTTGGGACGTCGAACCCGATCAACATGCTCAAGGCCGCAGAGCAGGCCCTCCGTGGTCTCCGGCGGCCCGAGGATGTTGCAAACGCGCGCGGCAAGTCGGTACGCGACGTCCTTCCGTGGAAGCCCGATGCTGTGAAGGAGACTGCAGGTGTCTAGGATCAAGCTCACCCAGATCAAGAGCGCGATCGGGCAGTCACCGCGTCATCGCGGCACGCTGCGCGCGCTCGGCCTCGGGAAGATCGGCCGCACCGCCGAGCACGACCAGAACCCCGTCATTGCAGGCATGCTCCGCAAGGTCCGTCATCTCGTGAAAGTGGAGGAGTCGTAGTGTCCGGCGATCTGAATCTCTCGAACCTCCAGCCTGCGCAGCCGCGCAAGGATCGCAAGCGCATCGGCCGCGGCATGGGCTCGGGCACGGGTCGCTACTCCGGCCGCGGGATCAAGGGGCAGAAGTCGCGCTCGGGCTCGCACATGATGCGTACCGGTTTCGAGGGCGGGCAGATGCCGCTCGCGATGCGCCTGCCGAAGCTGCGCGGTAACACCTCCCGCGACGCCATGCCGGTCGGTCCGTTCCGGACGTACACCCAGCCGGTCAACATTCGTGACCTCGACCTCTTCGAGGTTGGCGACACTGTCACGCCCGAGACGCTCAAGGCGAAGGGTCTGATCCGGTCGATCCGCAAGGACGTCAAGCTCCTCGGCATCGGCGAGCTCACCAAGAAGCTCACGATCACGGTGCACGGCGCCTCGGCGACCGCTCGCGAGAAGGTCGAAGCTGCCGGTGGCACGCTGATCCTGCTCAAGGAGCCGAAGGTCAAGAAGACGAAGAAGCGCAAGGCTGCACCGAAGGCGGCCGCTGCCGAAACCGCTTCTGGCGAGACCGTCGAGACCGACGCCGTCACCGAGTCGGCCACCGACAACTCAGCCGAGACGGGGGAGTAGAGCGCTGCTCTCCTGGCTCGCCAACGCGTGGCGAGTCCCGGAGCTCCGGCGCCGGGTGCTCTTCACCGCTGCGGTCCTCGCCGCCTACCGTCTCGGCTCGTGGATGCCTGCGCCGGGCGTCGACTCGAAGACAATCCAGAACTACTTCAACGGCCAGGGCGGCACCGTCCTCGGCCTGCTGAACCTGTTCAGCGGATCGGCGCTTTCGCGTTTCTCGCTCTTCGCCCTCGGGATCATGCCGTACGTCACGGCGTCGATCATCCTGCAGCTGATGACCGCTGTCATCCCGCGCCTCGAGGAGCTGAAGAAGGAGGGCGAGTCGGGGTACGCCAAGATCAACCAGTACACCCGCTACCTGACGGTCGTGCTCGCCGCGGCCCAGAGCGCCGGCTACGCCTACCTGTTCAAGCGCCAGGGAGCTCTCCAGATCAACGGCGGCCGCATCGTGCTGATCGTGATCACGCTGACCGCGGGCACCTGCCTTCTGATGTGGATGGGCGAGCTGATCACCAAGCGCGGCATTGGCAACGGCATCTCGCTGCTGATCTTCGCCTCGATCCTCACCTCGGCGCCCGAAGGCATCAACGCCTGGATTAACGGCGGCCCGATGGAGAAGCTCTTCTTCCCGCTCGTCGCGATCGGCGTTGTCGTTGCCGTCGTCTTCGTGCAGGAGGGACAGCGGCGCATCCCGATCCAGTACGCGAAACGCATGGTTGGCCGCCGCCAGACCTCCGGCGGCACGACGTACATGCCGCTGCGCGTGAACATGGCGGGCGTCATCCCGGTCATCTTCGCGGCCGCGATCATGGCATTCCCGCCAACGATCGGCCAGTTCTTCCCGCAGACGCAGGGCTTCATCAACGCCCACTTCTCGCCGACGAACTGGAGCTACCTGGCGCTTGAGGGCCTGCTGATCGTCGTGTTCACCTACTTCTACACCGCGGTCCAGTTCGACCCGGTCGACCAGGCCGACAACCTGCGCAAGCACGGTGGGTACATCCCGGGCATCAGGCCGGGCCCGCCGACCGCGCAGTACCTCGATCGCATCCTGACCCGCCTGACCCTCCCCGGCGCGCTCTACCTTGCGGCCATCGCGGTGCTGCCGTCGATCTTCATCCGCTACGGCGGGTTCTCGCAGGCGACGTCGCGGGCGCTCGGAGGAACCTCGGTGCTGATCGTCGTCGGCGTCGCGCTCGACACGATGCGCCAGATGGAGTCGCAGATGATGATGCGCTCCTACGAAGGCTTCCTGCGGTAACCGGCTGATGAACCTGCTCGTGTTGGGCCCGCAGGGAGCGGGCAAGGGAACCCAGGCCACGCGGATCGCCGCGGACTACGCGATTCCCCACATCTCGACGGGGGACATGTTCCGGGCGGCCGTCGCCGCGCAGACGCCGCTCGGCGCGCGCGTCGAGCCGATCCTCGCAGCGGGCGAGCTCGTGCCCGATGACCTCACGGTCGCGCTCATCCAGGCGCGACTCAGCGAGACCGATGCGTTCGACGGCTTCATCCTCGACGGCTTCCCCCGGAACCTTGCCCAGGCCGAGGCACTCGACGAGATGCTGACCCTGATCGGGCGAAAGCTCGACGCGATCCTGTTCTTCGACCTCCCGCACGACATCGCGACCGAGCGGATGATGCACCGCGCGGAGATGGAGAGCCGTTCCGACGATACGCCCGACGTCATAGCCCGGCGGCTCGAGATCTACGAGGCCACGACGAAGCCCGTCGTCGAGCACTACCGCGCCACTGGCAACCTCGTCCCGCTGCACGCGCAGCGGACGATCGAGGAGGTCTACGCCGAGGTGCAGGACGCATTCGACGAGCTCGGCGACCGGGAGACCGCGTGATCATTCGCAAGTCCGCGCGCGAGATCGAGCTGATGGCCGCCGCAGGCGCCCTCGTTGCCGAGACCCTCGCCGAGGTCGAGCGCCATCTCGCTCCTGGCATCACGATGGTGGAGCTCGATCGCATCGCCGACGAGTTCATCCAGGCCCAGGGAGGCTATCCGACGTCGAAGGGCTACAAGGGCTTCCCGGCGGCCGCCTGCATCTCCCCGAACGACATGATCGTCCACGGGATCCCCGGGCGGTACGCCGCAAAGGAGGGCGACATCATCTCCGTCGATATCGGCGTGACGAAGGACGGACTGATCGCAGACTCATGCGCGACCTTCCCCGTCGGTGAGATCTCAGCGGAGGCGCAGCGGCTCCTCGACGTCTGCAAGGCGGCACTCGACGCCGGCATCGCGGCAGCACAGATCGGCGCGGTGGTCGGTGACATCTCCCAGGCCGTCCAGGCGATCGT
Source organism: Actinomycetes bacterium (assembly GCA_037142875.1). Taxonomy (GTDB): domain Bacteria; phylum Actinomycetota; class Thermoleophilia; order Gaiellales; family Gaiellaceae; genus PALSA-600. Next base: position 8,763 of record JBAWZV010000015.1, read on the forward strand.
CGAGGGCGCCGGGTTCTCGGTCGTCCGTAGCCTCGTCGGCCACGGGGTCGGGAAGTCCTACCACGAGGATCCCCAGGTGCCGAACTTCGTCACCTCCTACCGCGGCCCCACGCTGCGCGAGGGGATGACGATCGCGATCGAGCCGATGATCACCGCTGGCGGCCCGGACGTTTTCGTGCATGAGGACGAGTGGTCGATCTCGACGGTAGACCGCTCGCTTGCAGCACATTACGAGCACACTGTTGCAATTACCGAGGACGGCCCGAGGGTGCTGACGAGAGTCGCTCGGGTCCTGGTACCATAACTCGCTCGCGGCTCTCGCAGCCGTGCCTTTCCGTGTGCAGACGCGATAGAACCAGAAGGAGCTGATGGCGACAAAGGAAGAGAAGATCGAGGTCGAAGGTGAGGTCACCGAAGCCCTGCCGAGCACGATGTTCCGTGTCAAGCTCGACGGAGGCCACGATGTACTCACAACGATCTCCGGGAAGATGCGCAAGCACTACATTCGCATTCTCCCTGGCGACAAAGTCAAGGTCGAACTTTCGCCCTATGACCTCACTCGCGGCCGGATCACCTACCGCCACCGTTAAAACAATGAAAGTCCGCCCCTCAGTCAAAGCAATGTGCGAGCGCTGCCGCGTGATCAAGCGTCACGGCCGCGTGCTCGTGATCTGCACGAACCCCCGCCACAAGCAGAGGCAGGGCTAGATGGCACGTATTGCAGGCGTCAACCTCCCGAACCAGAAGCGGCTCGAGATCGGTCTGACCTACATCTACGGCATCGGCCAGTCGAGCGCACATGACATCTGCGTTGCGCTCGGGCTCTCGCCGGACACGAAGGTCCGCGACCTGACCGAGGACGAGGTCACCAAGCTTCGCGACCACATCGACAAGATCTACCAGGTCGAAGGCGATCTTCGCCGTGAGCGCACCCAGGCCATCAAGCGTCTCTCCGAGATCGGCGCCTACCGCGGCCTCCGTCATCGCCGCAGTCTTCCCGTGAACGGCCAGCGGACGAAGACCAATGCCCGTACGCGTAAGGGCCCGAAGAAGACCGTCGGCCGCGGTAAGAAGGCGAAGTAATGGCACCTCCTCGCAAGGCTGCAACCAGGGGTCGCGCGCGCCGTCGCGTTCGCAAGAACATCGCGATCGGACAGGCGCACATCAAGACCTCGTTCAACAACACGATCGTCGCACTGACGGATCCCGAGGGGAATGTCATCGTGTGGGAGTCCGCCGGTTCGGCCGGTTTCAAGGGCTCGCGCAAGTCGACGCCGTTCGCTGCCCAGGTCACGGCCGACGCGGCCGCCCGCAAGGGTATGGAGCACGGTCTCCAGAAGGTCGAGGTCTTCGTCAAGGGGCCCGGCTCCGGACGCGAGACCGCGGTGCGGTCGCTCCAGGCTGCCGGCCTTGAGATCCTCGGTGTTAAGGATGTCTCCCCGCAGGCCCACAACGGCGTACGCCAGAAGAAGCGGAGGCGCGTCTAGTGGCTCGCGATACCGGACCCAAGTGCAAGCAGTGCCGTCGCGAAGGCATGAAGCTCTTCCTCAAGGGCGAGCGCTGTCTCACCGAGAAGTGCGCCATCGAGCGCCGCAACTATCCGCCGGGCGAGCACGGCCGCGGTCGGATCAAGCAGTCTGAGTACCTGCTGCAGCTTCGTGAGAAGCAGAAGGCGCGCCGGTATTACGGCCTCCTCGAGGCGCAGTTCCGCAACTACTACAAGAAGGCGAGCCGCGCGGGTGGCGTCACCGGCGACAACCTGCTCCGCTCGCTTGAAACACGTTTCGACAACGTCATCTACCGGCTGGGGTTCGCCGCATCGCGCGCGCAGGCTCGTCAGCTGGTGCGTCACGGTCACTTCGCCGTCAACGGTCGCCGGGTCAACATCCCGAGCTACCAGGTGCGGCCGGACGACATCGTCACGCTTAAGTCCGGTTCGAACGCCGAGCAGATCATCCGCGACGCGACCGATCTGACCGCCGCTGTTGCCCCCTGGCTTCAGGCCGATCACGACGGAATCACCGGCAAGGTTCTCAAATGGCCGGAGCGTGCCGAGATCGACACGCCGGTTCAGGAACAGTTGATCGTCGAGCTCTACTCCAAGTAGTAGCCCGGCGCACCGAGCTCTCACCGAAGGAAAGGAACAAATTTGGCTAGTCGCAGTACCGTGATGGACTTCCAGGTCCCGAAGATCACCCACGAAGAGGTCAAGGAAACGCGCGGGGTCTTCGTGATCGAGCCGCTCGATCGCGGCTTCGGTTACACGTTCGGGAACTCGCTGCGCCGCGTGCTGCTCTCCTCGCTGGAGGGCGCTGCGGTCACCTCGGTCAAGATCGAGGGCGTCGCGCACGAGTTCACGACGATCCCGGGTGTCCGCGAGGATGTCACCGACATCCTGCTCAACCTCAAGCAGCTCGTCTGCATCCTCCACGGCGACTCGCCGGAAGTCGAGGTGCGGGTGACCGCCAAGGGCGAAGGCACGCTGACGGCCGCCGACATCGAATTGCCGGCAGACCTCGAGATCCTGAACCCGGAGCTCGAGATCGCCAACCTCTCGGCCAAGGGTCGCCTCGAGATCACGATCACGGTTGGTCGCGGCCGCGGGTATGTCCCGGCCGACGGCAACCGCGGCTCGGCCCACACGATCGGTGTCATTCCGGTCGACTCGATGTTCTCACCGATCCGCCGCGTCGCTTACGACGTCGAGGCAGCCCGTGTCGGTCAGCGCACCGACTACGACAAGCTCATCCTCGACGTCACGACGAACGGCTCGATGGATCCGAAGGACGCGATCGCCCAGGCCGCAGAGATCCTGATCCGTCAGCTCGCGATCTTCACCGATCTCGAGAAGATGGAGGGCTACGGCAAGGAGCAGCCGCAGCTCGACGGCGGCGCGATGGTCGATGTCCAGCTCGCCCACGGGATGGAGAACTTCCCGATCGAGGAGCTCGAGCTCGGCGTACGGTCGTACAACTGCCTCAAGCGTGTCGGTATCGAGACCATCGGTGACCTCGTGACGAAGTCGGAGAACGAGCTCGCCTCGATCCCGAACTTCGGCAGGAAGTCGATCGAAGAGGTCAAGGAGACGCTCGCACAGCACGGCCTTCGCCTTCGTGGCGACAACGGCGGCGGGGAATAGTCCGATGCGTCATGGCCGTCACGGAAAGAAGCTCGGGCGCGACTCCGCGCACCGCAAGGCGCTCTACTCGAACCTTGCCGGTGCGCTGATCGAGCACGGTCGGATCAAGACCACCGTGACGAAGGCGAAGGCGGTCAAGCCGATCGCCGAGCAGATGATCACGCTCGGTCGGCGGGGCGACATTCACGCTCGTCGGCAGGCGGTCGCGTTCCTGCGCTCGAAGGCAGTTGTCCACAAGCTCTTCACCGAGGTCGCGCCGCGGTTCGCGCAGCGGCCCGGCGGATACTCCCGGATCGTGAAGATCGGCCCGCGAGCCGGCGACTGCGCCGAGATGGCGTACCTTGAGCTCGTCGACACCCCGCTCGTCTTCAAGACGAAGCTCGAGGATGTTCCGGACGACGTGCAGGCAACGGTCGAGGAGAGCGCCGTCAGCGCCGACGCTGAGGCTGACGACATCGACGCTGAGGCTGTCATTGCAGATGCTGAGGCTATCGACGAGGAAGCAGTTGTCGAGGATGACGCAGCCTCCGACGAGCCGGTCGCGCACGCAGAGTTGTCGGCCGACGCGGCTGACGCTGACGCTACGGAGCCTGCCGCCGACGGCGACTCCAAGCCCGACGCCTAGCGTCTCGCCGAGTCAACCGACGTCGCAGGTCATCGAGCAGACGCCCAGGGCGGCGCACGCATCTGCGCGGCGGGGACGTTGCGTCGGTCAGACGGTCGCGCCGAGGAGCGCGCTGATCGCGACGATGATCGCCCCGGCCAGTGAGACGGCGGCGAGCGACGTTCCGAAACTCGTGTCGAAGAACTTCGAACGCAGCGCAGCGAGCGCGATCAACTCGAACGCCACAACGCCGAACGCCGTGATCAGCGCAGCGTGGTAGTTCGGGATCAGGAACGGCAGCGAGTGGAGGATCCCGCCGATGAATGTTCCCGCACCGGTGATGCCGCCGCGGACGAGCGGGCTGCCACGGCCTGTGAGCTCGCCGGTGTCCGACAGGCCTTCGGAGAAGGCCATCGATACCCCTGCGCCAAACGAGGTCGCCAGGCCCGCAACGAAGGCGTACAGCGGCTTGTGGCTGATCAGCACGACCGAGAAGATCGGGGCGAGGGTCGACAGCGACCCGTCGATCAGGCCGATCATCGCGGGCTGGACGCGCTGAAGCAGAAAGTGGTGCTCGTGCGACTCCACGTTGGACGGTGTATCAAACTTGTGGTGATGGACGTCTCCCCACCCCGACCGCTGCCAGACCACGAATCCCGGCGGCCATGCAGTTGAAGCTCACGCTGGCCTACGACGGCACGGGGTTCAAGGGATTCGCGAAGCAGCCCCGCCGTCGCACGGTCGAAGGCGTGCTCAGAGAGGCACTCGAGCGGCTGTACGGGTCGGTCGGGCCGATCATCGTGGCGGGACGCACCGACAGCGGGGTGCATGCGCTCGCGAATGTGGTGTCGGTCGAGGTCGACGGCGGTCCCCCTCCCGACCGTGCCGCGGAGGCGCTCAACGGCTTCCTCCCTCCCGATCTCGCGGTGACGGCAGGGGCGTCGGCGCCTGACGCCTTCCATGCCCGGTTCAGCGCGATCTCACGGTCGTACCGGTATCGGATCTGGCGCCCGCGAGAGCGATCGCCGTTTGAGCTGCATCGCGCGCTCTGGCACCCGCAGCGTCTCGATCTGGATCGGCTGGACGCCTGCGCAACGGCACTTCACGGCCGACACGACTTCACCGCGTTCACGCCGACCGAGACGCAGCACACCGTGTTCGTGAGAGATGTGTTCGAGGCGCGCTGGATCGACCGCGGCGACCTGCTGGAGTTCGAGGTGACAGCGGACTCGTTCCTGCGTCGCATGGTCCGCACGCTCGTCGGGACGATGTTGCGCTGCGAACCCGACGGCTTCGCCTCGCTGCTCGAAGGCGCGCCCCGAACAGCCGCCGGCCCAACTGCGCCGCCCGGTGGTCTGTACCTCGTCGACGTCGCCTACCCGCCTAGCTCGACGATCGACGGGTAGCGCCTTCCCACGCAGGACGGTGCGCAGGGAACGGGCCGGCAGCGACTACGATCGACCGGTGCGCTTTCCCGTCGTACTCTTCGATCTCGACGGCACCGTCGTAGACTCCGCCGGGATCATCCTCGCCTCGATGCGCCACGCTACGCGCACCGTGCTCGGCCGGGACATCCCCGACGAGACGTTGATGGCTGCAGTTGGCGGCCCGGGGCTCGAGACGCAGATGCAGGCGCTCGGCGCAGGCCATGCACAGGAGCTGATCCGGGTGTACCGGGCCCACAACGAGCCGCTCCACGAGGAGCTTGAGCTCTGCTTCGGCATGGACGACGTTCTGCTCAGACTGAAGGGAGAGGGGCGTCGGATCGGGGTCGTCTCGGCAAAGCGACGTCAGACGGTGGAGCTTGCCTTCGCCGCGACTGCGATCGGCCACCTGTTCGACGTCGTCGTCGGCGGTGACGAGGCGCCAAACCAGAAACCGGCGCCAGACCTTCTCCTCCTGGCACTCGCCCGGCTCGGCGCGAAGTCGACCGAGAGCGTCTATGTCGGCGACTCCCCATTCGACATGGGCGCAGCGAAGGCGGCAGGCATGAGCGCGATCGGGGTCACGTGGGGCCGTATCCACGGCCGTGCGGCACTCGGACAGGCCGACACGATCGTCGATACCCCGGAAGAGCTGCTTGCCGCCCTCTGAGCGTGCCGCAGAGCTCCGCGCGCTCCTGAACCAGTGGGGCTATGAGTACTACGTCCTCGACGCTCCCACGGTCGACGACGCGACCTACGACCGCCGCTTCGATGAGCTGGCCGCTCTCGAGCTGGCGCACCCGGAGCTCGTCACGTGGGACTCGCCAACCCAGCGCGTCGGCGCACCGCCGTCGCAACGGTTTGAGAAGGTCCAGCATCGCGAGCTGATGGGCTCGCTCGAGAAGGTGACGACCCCCGAGGCGCTCGAGCGCTGGGCCGACGACGTGCGCAGGCGACTCGGCCCCGACGAGGCGATCACGTACGTGATCGAGCCGAAGATCGACGGGCTCGCGATCAACCTGACCTACGAGGACGGCGTCTTCGTCCGTGGCGCCACCCGGGGCGACGGCGTGATCGGTGAGGACGTCACGGTGAACCTTCGCACGATCGCCGCTATTCCGCTGCGAATGCGAGGTGACGACGTGCCGCCGTTGATCGAGGTGCGGGGCGAGGTCTACATGCCGCTCTCCGGCTTCCGGCAGCTCAACGAGCAGCTCGTCGAGCGTGGCGAGAAGCTGACGCCGAATCCGCGCAACGCCGCCGCCGGCTCGCTGAGACAGAAGGACTCGTCGGTCACGGCGGGGCGTCCGCTCTCGAACTGGGCCTACGGGGTCGGAAGCCACGAGGGCGTCGAGTTCGACTCCCACATCGCAACGCTCGGCTGGCTTCACGAGCACGGCTTCCGCACGAACCCGTACGCGCAGCGGTACGACACGATCGAGCAGGTCGCTCAGGCATGTGCCGAGTGGGAGCACCGCCGGATCGAGCTCGACTACGAGATCGACGGGGTGGTGATCAAGATCGACTCCTACCCGCAGCAGGCGGCGCTCGGCTCGCTCCATCAGCGCCCACGCTGGGCTCGGGCGTTCAAGTGGGCGCCGATGACCGCGCAGACGCGGCTCCTCGACATCCAGATCAGCGTGGGCCGGACGGGAGCGCTCAACCCCTGGGCGGTGCTGGAGCCGGTCGAGGTCGGCGGGGTGACCGTCTCACGCGCGACTCTCCACAACGAGGAGGACATCAACCGCAAGGGGATCCGCGCCGGTGACATCGTGATCGTGCAGCGCGCGGGCGACGTGATTCCTCAGGTCGTCGGCCCCGCTGGTGACCACGCACCCGGCACGGAGCCGTTTCGGATGCCGTCCCACTGCCCGCTCTGCGCCGTCGAGATCGTCCAGCCTGAAGGGGAGGTGATGCACCGCTGCCCGAACCGAGCCTGCCCGTCGAGAGGGCTCGAGTCCCTCATCAACTGGGTGGGGGCGGCGGCGGACATCGAGGGTGTCGGCGAGCAGCTCGCGCGCCGGCTCTGGGAGCTCGGGCTCGTCCGGTCGCTGCCCGACCTGTACCGGCTCACGGCCGATGATCTGCTCGGTCTCGACGGATTCCAGGAGCGGAGCGCCTCCAACGCGATCGCCGCGATCGCGACGTCCAGGGCGATTCCGTTTCGTCGTGTGCTCTTCGGGCTCAACATCCCCGAGGTCGGCTGGGTGACGGCGCAGAATCTCGCTCGCCACTTCGGCTCGGTCGATCGGCTGCTTGCTGCGTCGCAGGAGGAGCTGATCGAGTGTGAGGGGATCGGGCCGGATCGGGCCGAGGCGATCGCCGAGTGGTTCGCAGACGACGACAACCAGGCACTTGTCGTTGAGCTGCGCTCGCTCGGGCTCGTCTTCGAGAGCGACGACGACGATCGTCCCGCCGACGGCCCACTCATCGGACACCAGTACGTCATCACGGGCACGCTTGAGGGCTTCAGCCGCGAGTCGGCGAAGGCGGCGCTCGAGCGGCTCGGTGCCAAGGTGACCGACTCGGTCTCGAAGAAGACAACAGGGGTCATCGTCGGCGAGAGCCCGGGTGCGAAGGCCGCCAAGGCCGAGGCGGCCGGCGTCCCGATCCTCTCCGAGGACGACCTGCGTGCGTTGCTCGGCAGCTCCTGACTGGGCCTGTCGTATTTGCAAGATGGGCCGCGTGGCCCATGACGTGCACCGCATCGGAGCGAATACTGCGATGCGTATGCCGGAGGCGATTCTCGAGACGGTGGAGGCCCTGCTCGGGCGGGCGGAGCGGCGCGACGACCCGGCCGAACTCGAGCGGGTGCTCACCGACGGCTACGCGGTGGCGCTCGACCTCGAGCGTGAGCGGGCGGCTCTCGGGCGTGACCTCGATCGCCTGCGGGAGCGGCTCGCCGTTCTGAGGCGGCGGCACTCGGCTGCAGTTCGCGCAACCGCCGAGGGGTAGCGCGACAGCTAGGCCAGGCCGGAGCGGACGGCGTAGACGGCCGCCTGGATCCGGTTCTCGATCTGGAGCTTCATCAGGATGTTCGAGATGTGATTCTTCACCGTCTTCGGGCTGATGTGGAGATCCGCCGCGATCTGGGAGTTGTCCATCCCGCTCGCGATCAGCTTCAAGACCTGCATCTCTCGATCGGACAGCTCAGACCGGATGGTCGCTGCGTCGTGGGACGACGACGTCGATGCACGTAGACGCTGCAACACCTTGGTCGCGATCGCGGGTGAGACGAGCGACTCGCCTGCAGCGGCGGCGCGGATCCCTTCCATCAGCTGATCGATCGAGGCGTCCTTGAGGAGGTAGCCGCACGCGCCGGCGACGATCGCGTTCATCACATCGGCGTCCTGGTCGGAGATGGTCAGGACGATCACCCGCGTGAGCGGCGCGAGCGAGGCGATCTGTCGGATCGCCTCGACCCCGCTGATCCCGGGCATGTTCAGGTCCATCACGACGACGTCGGGCGCGAGTTCCCTGATCGCACTGACCGCCTCTGCCCCTGTCTGTGCCTCGCCGACGACGTCGACGCCCTGTTCGGCGAGCAGCGTGTGCAGGCCCGTCCTGAAGAGGTCGTGGTCGTCGACGAGCAGGACGCGAGGCGAGCTGTCTTCCGGTCTTGGTGTCGGGAGCCTCATAGGTTTGTGTGCGCCTTCCGGGAGTGTGCCAACTCGCTCAGTGCAGTGCGATCGTGACCGACCGTCTACCCCAGGCATTTGCAGCGGCGATCGAGGGGAACCAGAGGTCGATCGTCGCGCCGCGGATCGAGCCGCCGGTGTCGGCTGCGACCGCCTCGCCGTAGCCGGGGATCGTCATGTGCGTGCCGAGCGGGATCACCGAGGGGTCGACGGCTGCGACGCCGAAGCCGACCGGGACACCACTCGAGCTGTGCCCCGAGAGCGAGTACCCGGTCGCCGCGACCGTGATGACACGCGCGCCGGGGATCGACTGGACGTCACCGACCGGCGTTGCGACTGCGGCGGCGGGCGGGGAGCCGGTCAGCTGCTGCGACCGGAGCTCTGCGGCCCGCGCCTCGGCCTGCGCGCGGCTCAGGGCGGCGGAGGTGAGATTGCGCTCGCGAACGAGTCCGTCGACGTAGGCGGCCCGGGAGCTGCGCGTGTCGAGCAGGCTCGTCGTTGTTGCCGCTGCCCGCTCGGTCACGGCGGTGAGCATCTTCTCGCGACTCGCGAGCCTGGCAGAGACCGCAAGCAGGTGCCTCTTCGACGCGCGGAGCTGAACGATCGCATCGTCGTTGAGTGACGTGACGCGCTTGATGTCCTCGATCTCGGTCATTGCCTCATCCAACGATGTGGCACCGAAGAAGATCTCGAGCGTGCTGGCGCTGCCGTGATCGTAGAGGTAGCGAATCCGAGACGCGAGGCGCGCCTCGGAGAGCTTCGTGTCTACCTCGGCGAGGTGGGCCTGGCGCGTGAGGGATGCCCGCTCGGCGCGGAGATGCTCACGTTGAACGCGGAGTGAGCCGAGCCGTGCGCGCGCGGCGTTGACGCGGAGATCGAGTGAGTAGAGCCCGAGGACGGCAGAGCGTGTCTTCGCGACGATCGCGGCGTCCCGGGCCTTGAGCGCGGAGATCGTGTGACCGCGGCCGGCGCTGCTTATCGGCGCGAGCACGAGCATGGTGGAGCCCACGACCGCAACACCAAGCAGCCGCCAAAACGTGGTCTGCGCCCGCCGGAGCACGGGGGGGACCGTACCACAGCGAGAGCCGAAAGACGCCCCCGCGGACGGCGCGGTTTCGGCAATTCCATTGGGTTAGCGGCCCTCTTGCGTTGCCCGTAGCCGGGCAGATTGGTAACGTCCTTTCTTCGTGACGTACCGGCCCCTACCGGTGCGCCCGTCCTACCGGCGCTCGACCGCTCTGCTCGGCTCGAGGCGAGGACAGGCCCCGTATGTCCTGATCGGGATCCTTGCGGCTCTTCTTGCCGCCGTCCCCGCGGCCGGAGCCCCGGGGCCGTCGCTGTCGACCAAGCAGGCCGAGGCTCGCCAGGTGCTCGCGCAGGTCGACGCGCTGAGCGTCAGTCTCGACATCGCAAACGAGCGTCTCAACTTCGCAAACGTCAAGCTCGCGCACGTCCAGAGCGACATGCTGGTCAACCGTCGCGAGATCAAGGTCGCGCGGCACAACCTCGTACAGAGCCGCGCGACGATCGCAAAGCGCCTTGTGACGCTCTACCTCAACGGTGAGAGCTCGACGCTCGAGATCATCCTCGGAGCCAAGAACATCGACCAGGTTCTGAGCGAGCTTGACGTCGAGAACCGAGTCTCAGCGCTCGACGCAGAGGTGATCGACCAGGTGCAGCGGTTCGGCACGGTCGTGAAGCGGCGCGCGGTCGTTCTGGCGGAGCAGAAGCAACAGGTTGCCCTTCTCGTTGCCGACCGGCGGCGGCAGCAGCACGTGATCGAGGTGCGGATCGGCGAGCGCCGGCGGCTTCTCTCGTCACTGAACGGCGAGATCCAGCGGCTGATCGCCGCGCAGCAGGCCCGTGAACTCGCGGCCGCCCGTGCCGCTCGCGCGAGGGTGATCGCGCAGCAGAGCCGCCAGGCGGCGACGTACTCGGCCGGTGTCGTCGGGGCGAGCGCCTTCACGCCCGAGGGCGCCGCGGTGATCGCGCCGTCGCCGTACCAGGGTGTGGTCGGATATGCCCTCAGCGAGATCGGCACGCCGTATGTCTGGGCCGGATCGGCGCCGGGGGGATTCGACTGCTCCGGGCTTGTCATGTGGGCCTACGCGCAGATCGGCGTGTCACTCCCGCACTCGTCGTATGCGCTGATGGGCGATGGCATCTCGGTGCCGCGCGACCAGCTTCAGCCGGGCGATCTCGTGTTCTTCGAGGGTGGCGGCCATGTCGGGATGTACATCGGGGGCGGGGAGTTCGTCCACGCGCCACACACGGGCGATGTCGTGAAGGTCTCGAGCCTCGACTCGGGCTCGTACTTCTACGGCTTCATCGGCGCCCGCCGCATTCTCTGAGCCGCACCTGCGGCCGCCGCGCGCGGCTTCACGTCGCGACGGCCGTGACTGGCGCGGGCCCGGCTGCTCTCAGTGCGCCGCGGGGAAGGCCTCGACTGCTTCGAGCTGGGCCTGGAAGAGCGTCTTGTCGATCTTTCCGTGGTAGATCGGCACGTGTTCGGTGACGCAGATGCGAATCACCTCGTCGCGGTCGATACCGGTCTCCTTCGAGATCTCCTCGGGGGTCAGATGATTTGCCATGCTGTTTCCTCCTCCGTCTCGTCCAGATCAGGGCACAAAAAAACCCGCCGCGCTCAATGCGCAGGCGGGCTAGGCCTTCAGCTCCATGTCGCTCGAGGCGGGCACTCTAGGCACCCGCATCTTCGTGGAACAGCTTCATGACGCAGACGATAAACGACAGGGTGGAGGCCGCGCAAGCTGGCGGCCCCGATCCGTCCCCTCCCGACGCGCTACGATTCCCCGGCCCGGGGTGTGGCGCAGCCTGGTAGCGCGCTCCGTTCGGGTCGGAGAGGCCCCCAGTTCGAATCTGGGCACCCCGATAGATCCGGCGGGGGCGCCGACGAGAGTCACGCCCCCGCCGGACCCCTGGCACTTCTGGCGCTCATAGGTCATAGTGGCGCCCGAATGGAACGCGGAACTCGTCGCACCGTGGTGAGCGCGCTTGCTGTGGTGACAGCGGCGCTGAGCGTGCTTGCCGGAACCGCTCGTTCCGCGCCGGGGCTTCTGATCGGCGTCGACGACGACACGCTCAAGTGGACGGAGGACACGGCGCAGGTCTTCGCGGCACACAAGGACGCCGGGTTCGGCTCGGTGCGCGTGACGCTCCAGTGGAGGCCCGGGCAGACGATCGCCGACGACGACGGGCGCACCTATCTTCGGCGGGCGCAGAACGCCGCGTTCCTCGGTGAGCGCATCGTTCTTGCCGTCTACGGCCCGGCGAGCTCGCCGCCGACGACGCCCGACGCGCAGGCGCAGTACTGCAGCTATGTCGTCGACTCCCTCAGCCGCTCGCGGCGGATTCGCGACGTCGTCATCTGGAACGAGGTGAACTCGGCGCTCTTCTGGAAGCCCCAGCAAGGTTCAGCCGCCGCGTATGAGTCTCTGCTTGCGACCTGTTACGACGCGATCCACAGGTTCCGCAAGAACATCAACGTGATCAGCTCGACGTCGCCGCACGAGAGTCCGGGTGCATTCATCGCCCAGATGGGCGCCGCCTACAAGGCAAGCGGCCGTACGCTCCCGATCTTCGACACCTACGGCCACGACGCCTACCCCGAGGTGTCGACCGAGTCGCCGCTCTCCTCCCACGTCGGCACGCTGTCACTCGACGAGGGCGACTACCTCCGACTTGTCCAGGCATTGACGGCGGCGTTCGGCAATACCGGGCAGCCGGTTCCCGGCGCTGGCAACGTGCCGAGCGGAGGCTTTGCCCCTTCCGGGGCCGTCATGTCGAGCGCGACCGGCTTCATCACCGGAACGACCCTTGGCGGGCCCGTCACCATCTGGTACCTGGAGGACGGCTTCGAGACCGTCGTACCGACGACGAAGCGGGCCGCCTATACGGGGCGCGAGTCAAACCGGCAGCTCGTCCAGCCCGTCGCGGTGCGACGTACGGCGGCGACCGCTCCGGATCAGGCGAGCCAGTTCCGCGATGCGCTTGCGCTTGCCTTCTGTCAGCCGGCAGTCGGGGCGTTCTTCAACTTTGAGCTCCAGGACGAGGTCGGTCTGGGCGGCTGGCAGTCCGGCTTCCTCTGGGCCGACGGGACACCGAAGCCGTCGTATAGGGCGGCGAAGGACACGATCGCGACGGTCGCGGCCGGCCAGGTCGACTGCAGCCGCTTCGCAGCCTCGACGGGCGCCCAGCTGGCGCCCGTGACGACCACAGCGACGGCGCCGTAGCTGCGGTTCTATGCTCGGGGAATGCTCCGGGCGGTCGTCTTCGATGTCGATTTCACACTCGCGAGGCCCGGCCCCGATCTCGGCCCGGAGGGCTATCGCTCGCTCGGTCTCCGCTACGGGCTCGACCTCGACCCGGCGCGGTACGAGGCGGCGCGCGCCGAGGCGTTCGCCGAGGTCAAGCACCATCCCGAGCTCGACCACGACAAGGAGATCTGGGTGCTCTTCACCGAGCGGATCATCCTCGGCATGGGAGGCGTCGGGGATACCTACGGCGCCGCGGTCGAGATGGAGCTGCGCTGGGAGCACTCGGCCCATTTCGAGATCTATGACGATGCTGTGCCCACGCTCACAGAGCTTCGCGCGCGCGGGCTCCTGATCGGGCTGCTCTCGAACTCCTCGCGCGACCTCGACCACTTTGTCGCCCATCACGGACTCGTCGCCGATGCCGTGCTGACCTCGCACGCACACGGCAAGTCGAAGCCGCACGAGTCGATCTTTCTTGCGATGCTCGGGCAGCTCGGCGTTCTGCCCGGAGAGGCGCTCATGGTCGGCGACACGGTCGAAGACGACGTCGAGGGTGCCCGTGCGGTCGGGATGCGCGCGGTGTTGCTCGACCGAGACGGCCGCTACCCCGATGACAGCGACCGGATCACTGACCTGCGGGGGTTTGCCGACTCGCTGGCGCGCGACTAGGGTCGCACCGTGCGCAGGCGGCGCGCAAACCTCGCTGCGCCGACGGTCGACGCGACCCAGGAGCGACCGGAGTTCGAGTCGCAGTCCTCGCGTGTCTGTGCCCAGATCGGCTCCGAGCAGATCGACGGGACGCTCTACTCTCCCGGTGACGGTGCCAGGACGTTCCCGTACCACTTCCATCACGGGATGGAGGAGTGGCTGATCGTCGTCTCCGGCACGCCTATCCTCCGCACGCCGGACGGGGAGCGAACGCTCCGGCCTGGCGACGCCGTCTGCTTCCCGAGCGGGCCCACCGGGGCGCACAAGGTGACGAACCGCACGTCGGAGCCCGTTCGTGTCGCGATGGTCTCGACCAAGTCGGCGACGGCGGTTGCCGTGTACCCGGACAGCAACAAGGTCGGCGTCTGGTCGGGTGACGGCGACGTGAAGATGCCCGTACGCCGCGAGTCGGCGGTTGACTACTACGACGGCGAGGTCTGAGCGCCGCTAGCCGTGCCGGTGCACGGGGGCGAGCGCCGGCGCCCACGAGCAGAGCGGTGAGACCTCGCCTCCCTTGCCGTTGAGTGAGCGGTAGCCGAGCGCGTGCTCGGCCTGCATCATCTTGTGGATCTGGGTCGTGCCCTCGTAGATGATCGGGGCGCGGGCGTTGCGGAAGTACCGCTCGATCCCCACCTCCGCGCTGTAGCCGTACGAGCCGAAGACCTGGATCGCCAGGTGGGCGGCCTCGAACGCCGACTCCGTCGCGTGCCACTTCGCAAGCGACGTCTCACGGGTCGAGCGGCGGCCCTGATCCTTCATCCAGGCGGCCTGCATCACGAGCAGCTTCGAGGTCTCGTACCCGAGCACCATCGTCGCGATCATGTCCTGGACGAACTGGTAGCTGCCGATCTCCTTGCCGAACGTCTCGCGTTCACGCGCGTACTCGACGGAGCGTTCGAGACACGCCCGGACGACGCCGCAGGCGCCGGCTGCGACCGTAAACCGGCCGTGGTCGAGCGAGTGCATCGCGATCTCGAAGCCCTGGCCCTCGACACCAATCAGGTTGTCGGCAGGCAGTTCCATGTTGTCGAAGAAGAGCTCGCCGGTCGACCCGGCCCAGATCCCGAGCTTGTGCTCCTGGTCGCGGGTCGTGAAGCCGGGCGTTCCCTTCTCGACCATGAAGGCGCTGATCCCCTTGTGTCCTGCAGAGGGATCGGTCTTCACGAAGACGAGCGCGTGATCTGCGACGCTCGCGTACGAAATCCAGTTCTTCTGCCCGTTCAGGACGTAGACGTCGCCTTCGCGTCGCGCGGTCGTTGCAAGCGCGGCGACATCGGACCCTGCCCCCGGCTCGGTGAGCCCGAAGCAGGCGAGCTTCTCGCCCTTGGCCTGGGGCACGAGCCAGCGCTGCTTCTGCGCTTCGCTGCCGTACCGAAGGAGCGAGAGCGAGTTCAGTCCGACGTGGACGGAGATGAGCGTGCGGAAGGCCGCCTCCCCGCGCTCGATCTCCTCGCACGCCAGCGCCTCGGCGACGAAGTCGAGGCCGGCGCCGCCGTACTCCTCGGGAATGACGATCCCGAGGATCCCGAGATCGCCCATCTCGCCGATCAGATCGAGGTCGAGCTTGTGATCCATGTCGTTCTGAGTTGCGACAGGAAGGATCCGTTCGTCGACGAACGCCCGAACTGTTTCCTGAAGGAGCTTTTGCTCGTCTGTAAGCTCGAAATCCACCCACGTAGCCTAGCCCCGCACAATGTTCCCTCACGCATCCCTTGTTGTCGGGCTCGTCCTCGCTCTGGCGACCGCGGCGATGTTCAACTGGTCGTGGGTCGCGCAGCACACGATCACGTCGAAGCTTCCGAAGCTGAGTGTCCGTCGGCCGTGGTGGTCGCTCGGTGTGCTGTTTGGCCATCGTCGCTGGCTCTTCGCCTTCGTGATCGGCCTCGTCGGCTGGGCGTTCTACGTGCTGGCGCTCAAGCTCGCGCCGCTC
>JBAWZV010000016.1:0-23687 GCA_037142875.1 Actinomycetes bacterium
CGCCGCCAGCGTTCGTCCTGAGCCAGGATCAAACTCTCCGTGAAGAACTTGTCGCCGGCCCGAAGGCCGACAGACTTCACTTCGAGCGTACTGCTCAAAGGTCGTGCCCGAAGGCACGACGAGGATATGCCTCTTCTCTTGCCGCAACTGCGTCACTCACGACATGAAGTCATGCGTGTGCACGCGGCGGCCAGAGTCGAGGGTCTCGACGTTTTGTGAACGCTGTTGAGTTTTCAAAGACCGGTGCCGTGCCCAGTGAGCGACGGCGCAAAAAAAGCCTCCGACTGGCAGAGGCCTCCAAGAAAGCGAATCGTAGCTGATACGAGTCGTGTCCGGGAGGACTCCTGTCGGTCGGTGGTTTGTCCTACACCGCCCACACTGCGCGGCTCGAGCAGTATAGCGCTCCGAGCACGGCAGTCAAGCGGGAACGGTCAGCCTGCGAGGCGGCCGAAGCGCCGCTTGCCGACCTGGAGCAGCGAGCCGGTGAGCGCCGACCTCGCTGCGTCGACCTCTGCGAACGGCTCTCCGTCAAGCTTCACGCCTCCCTGGGCAAGCAGCCGGCGCGCCTCGGACGTCGATCCGACACCGAATGAGGCGACGAGCAGGGCCGGTACGTGCACCGGATCACCGTCCGGGAGCTCGATCTCGGAAATCACGGCTGGCGCCTCGCGGTTGCGCACGACCCGGGTGAAGTGCTCCTCGGCGGCCATACCGGCATCCTCCCCGTGCGAGCGCGTAACGAGCCAGCGGGCCAGAGCGAGCTTCGACTCCATCGCCTCGACGGCGGGTGCCTCGCAATCGGCGACGAGCCGCCACCAGTCGGCAAGCATCGAGTCGGGGATTCGCATCGTGCGCCCGAAGATCTCGTCGGCGGGAGCGGTCAGGGGAATGTTGTTGCCAACCGACGAGCTCATCTTCTCGCCGTCCCAGGAGAGAAGGAGAGGCGTCGTCAGCACAACCTGCGGGGCGAGTCCGTAGTGCTCCATCACCTCGCGGCCGGTCAGCAGGTTGTAGAGCTGATCGGTACCACCGAGCTCAACGTCGGCCTCGACGGCGACCGAGTCGTAGGCCTGCATGAGCGGATAGAGCAGCTCCGAGACGGAGACCGGCTGCTGCGCGGCCATCCGCTTGGCGAAGTCGTCGCGCTCGAGCAGGCGGGCGACCGTGATGGTGCGCGTCAGGCGTACGACGTCAGCGAAGCTGAGCTTCGAGAGCCACTCGCCGTTGAAGCGCACCTCGGTTCGCTCGCGATCGAGCACGACCATCGCCTGCTCCAGGTACGTCCGCGCGTTCGCGTCGATCTCCTCATCGGTGAGAATCGGCCGTTCGGCCGAGCGTCCGGAGGGGTCGCCGATCCGGGTCGTGTAGTCGCCGATGATCAGCACGCCGATATGGCCGGCGTCCTGGAAGGCGCGCATGCGCTGCAGGGGGATCGCACGGCCGACGTGGATGTCGGGCGAGGTGACGTCGATCCCGAGCTTGACTCGGAGTGGGCGGCCGAGCTTGAGCTTCGCTTCGAGTCCCCCGGCTGGGAGCACCTCGACGGCGTTACGGGTGAGGTCGGCGATCGTCACGCGGGCTAGACTAGCGGGCGCCTTGTCGGTGTTTCGAAGACCGCATGCGCCGAAGCGTTGGCGCATCCGGAAGGTGCGACTCGCCGCCCTGCTGGCGGTGCTCGGGCTCCTTGGGCTCTCGGCATTCCTCTTCGGGCTGCTGACGTCGGTCGCGGCACAGATCCCGGCGCTCGACCCGGCGCGCGCGGAGTCGCGCCAGCAGGCGAACACCTACGTCTACGCGGCCGACGGCCATTCGATCCTCGAGATCCTCCGTGGCTCACAGGCGCGCGTCGTCGTACCGGCCAACGCGATCTCTCCCTGGCTGAAGAACGCGATGGTCGCCGCCGAGGACAAGCGCTTCTACGAGCACCGCGGCATCGACGTGCATGGCATCGCACGGGCCCTCTGGACCGATATCACCTCGAGCGCGAACGTCCAGGGCGGATCGACGATCACGCAGCAGTTCGTCAAGAACGCGATCAACGGCAACGCGCCGACGCTCACGCGCAAGCTGCGCGAGGCGGCGCTCGCGTGGCAGCTCGAGCAGCGCTGGTCGAAGGACCGGATCCTGACGGCTTACCTGAACACGATCTACTTCGGAAGCGGCGCCTACGGTGTCGAGCAGGCCTGCCGCGTCTACTTCGGACACAGCGCGAGCACCGCCGCAGTGACCCCGGCCGAGGCTGCGCTGCTCGCCGGCATTCCTCAGAATCCGAGCCTCTACGACCCCGTCGCCCACCCGACGATCGCGCGGCAGCGACGCAACTTCGTGCTGCGCCAGATGCTCCAGCAGCACTATCTCGACGCGAAGCAGTACCGCCGCTTTGCCGCAGCCCCGATGCCGAAGCCCGGCTCGGTTCGACTCCCCGCAACGCAGAGCCAGGCTGCGCCGTACTTCGCGAACTACGTGACAAACCAGCTGCTGAGCCGCTACCCGGCGGGGAAGGTGTTTGGCGGCGGGCTCAAGGTGACGACGACGATCGACCTCGGCATGCAGAAGATCGCCCGCGACACCGTCGAGAAGGTGCTGCCCGCCTCGGTCGGGCCGACGGCGGCGCTCGTGGTCATGAACGCCCACACCGGTGCGGTGCTCGCGATGGTCGGCGGCCGCAACTACCACCGCAGCCAGTTCAACCTTGCGACGCAGGGAGAGCGTCAGCCGGGGTCGGCGTTCAAGCCGTTCGTCCTGGCCGCGGCGCTCCGGGCGGGCATCTCCCCCGCGACCACCCTCGACTCGCACAAGGTGACGATCGATACAGGCGGGCGGCTCTGGTACGTCAACAACTACGAGGGTGAGTACCTCGGCCCGATCGATCTCTCCAAGGCAATCGCGTACTCGGACAACACGGTCTTTGCCCAACTGACGAGCGTTGTCGGGCCGCCGAAGGTCGCCGAGGTGGCCGCCGCCCTCGGCATCACCACGCCCCTCCAGCCGCACTTCGCGATCGGCCTCGGCGCGGAGCCTGCGACCCCGCTCGAGATGGCGCGGGCGTACGGCTCGTTTGCCGACGGCGGCAGCCGCATCGACGGCTCGCTCTTCGGCAACCAGGCGCTTGCGATCCGCAGCATCACCGACAGCGGCGGCCGCACGCTCGACAACATGCCGGTCCAGCGGCGGGAGCTATCGCCGGAGCTCACGGCGATGGAGAACCAGATGCTCCAGGGGGTCGTGAGCTACGGCACCGGGAGGGCGGCGCAGATCGCCGGCCAGGCCGTCGCCGGCAAGACCGGCACAACCGAGAACTACGGCGACGCCTGGTTTGTCGGCTACACACCCGATCTGGTGGCGGCCGTCTGGGTGGGGTACCCCGACGGGTTGAAGCCGATGCTGACCGAGTTCCACGGGCACGCCGTGACCGGAGGCTCCTATCCAGCACTGATCTGGAAGACGCTGATGGAGAAGGCGATCGCGTACGAGAAGTTCCTGCCCGACTCATTTCCACCCGCCGCGATCCCGGGGTCGTCGCCCGCCACGGTCGTGAACCGCACGGGCAACTTGCTCACGCGCGACAACGGCAACTGCAAGGCCGCCCTCTCGGTGCAGTTCTTCGCCGGGGCGATCCCGACCGCCGCCGCCGACTGCAAGCACAACGAGGTCGACGTGCCCGACGTTCGCGGCGAGACGCTGGCCGCCGCAACCTCGCGGCTCGCGCTCCAGCCGCTCCAGACGCAGATCGTCTACCGCCCGGCGAAGTCGGGCCAGCGCGTCGGCGTCGTCCTTGCGCAGATCCCGCGCAACGGCACGTTGTCGGCGTACGACAAGGTCACGCTCGTCCTGCCGAAGGCGACGCACGGCGTCACGCCGAAGCTTGTCGGGCTGCGCGTCGCTGACGCGCGGGCCAAGCTTGCAGCGATCGGCGTGCGCGTCGGTGTTCGGATCGTCGGGCCGCGGTTGGGCCGGGTTGTCGCACAGACGCCGCGCCCGGGGGTTGCAGCCGGAGCCGATCTGCCGTTCGTCCTCACGACGGTGCGGGCCGGAAAGGCCGGCTGAGGAACAGCGACCCGGCGAGGCCCTAGCGCCACGGCTGGTCGAATGCCTTGGTGAGGCCGAGCGCGTACCGACCGCGACATCCACGGCGCCCTTGCGCGCGTCAAGCGCGAACAGGCCCTGATCGAGCGGCGCGCCGTCGAGGCTTCCGCTCACCCCGAGCCCCTCGCACGGATGCCCCGGCACGGGCAGAGAAGCCGAACGTCGTTGAGGCCACGCCGCGTGCGCAGAACCCGCCGTCGAGCACAGCCGCAGGTCGGGTCAGGCGGTTTCGAGCACGCGACGGAGCGTGTCGACGACCTGTTCCTGATCCTCGCGCGCCAGCCGTGCGTGGAACGGGATCGCCATCGTGCGGGCGCTTGCGTCCTCGCTGATCGGGCAGAGCCCTTCAGAGAAGCCGTACCGATCGCGCATGTAGCTCTGCAGGTGGATCGACGGAAGGTACGGCGCGGCGGCAATCCCTTCGGCGCCGAGACGGCCGATGGTCGCGTCGCGGTCGACGCCCTGCGGCACCTTCACGACGTAGACGAACCAGGAGCGCACGTGGTCTGCATCGTCGGCGAGCGGCGTCTCGACATCGACATCCGCGAGGAGATCGTCGTAGCGGGCGGCGACCTCACGACGGGCGGCGAGGATCCGGTCGAGCTTCTCGAGCTGGCCGATGCCAAGCGCGGCCGAGATGTCGTCCATCCGGTAGTTGAAGCCGAGCCGACCGTGCTGGAGCCAGCTCGATGTCTCGAGGCGGCCCTGGTTTCGCAGCGAGACGAGCATGTCCCACTCGTCCTTCGACCCGGTGGTGACTGCGCCGCCTTCGCCGGTCGTGATCTGCTTGTTGGGGTAGAACGCCCAGACCGCCGGGTGGCCGTGCGAGCCGATCGGCTTGCCCTTGTACGTCGCGCCGAGCGCCTCGCAGGCGTCCTCGACGAGCGCGAGGCCGTGCCGGTCGCAGATTGCGCGCAGCTCGTCGATCTCACAGGGGTACCCGTAGATGTCGACGGCGACGACGGCCTTCGTCCTGGGCGTGATCGCCGCCTCGACAGCGGCCGGGTCGAGGTTGAGTGTTCTCGGATCGATGTCGGCGAAGACGGGTGTGGCGCCCTCGTAGATCGCGCAGTTCGCAGAGGCGACGAACGAGTACGGCGAGGTGATGACCTCGTCGCCAGGCCCGACGCCGGCCGTGATCATGCAGAGGTGCAGACCGGAGGTGCCGGACGAGACGGCGGCGCAGTACGGCGCGCCTGCGGCCTCGGCGAGGAGCGCTTCAAACCGTGGCCCGGTCGGCCCGAGCGAGAGCCAACCGGAGCGGAGCACCTCGAGGACGAGCTCCTCGTCGCGTTCGTCGATCCAGGGCGCCGAGAGGTTGATCCGGCGCGCCGCCGCGCTGCTCACGCGGTGTGCGTCATGCTCGGGACGAGCTCGCGCCACTGTGCCCAGCGGTCGCTCACCCCACGCACGGTGTCGAGGTAGGCCTGCTGAATCTCGCGCGTGACGGGCCCGACGCCGATCTGATGGTCGTCGACGGAGGCAAGCGGCGTCACCTCGGCGGCGGTGCCGCACATGAATACCTCGTCGGCGAGATAGAGGTCGGAGCGGATCAGCGTCTTCTCGATCACCTCGTACCCGAGGGCCTGGGCGATCTGGATGATCGAGTCGCGCGTGATCCCGTGGAGGATCCCGGCGGAGAGGTCGGGGGTGTAGACCTTCCCGTTTGCGACGGTGAAGATCGTCTCGCCCGGCCCGTCTGCAACGGTGCCTTCTGGTGTGAGCAGGATCGCCTCGTCGTAGCCGGCGTTCCGCGCCTCGGTGACGGCAAGCATCGAGTTGAGATAGACGCCGGAGGCCTTCGCCGCGTGAGGCACCACGTTCGGCGGCATGCGCTGCCAGCTGGAGATCTTCGTGCGGATCCCGTTCTTGACCGCGTCGTCACCCAGGTACGTGCCCCACGGCCAGCACATGATCACCGTCTCGACCGGGTTGCCCTTCGCCGACACACCGAGCTCGCCGAAGCCGTAGAAGGCGATCGGGCGGATGTAGCACTCGCGCATGTCGTTTGCCTCGAGCAACTCGTTGGTCGCGGCACGTAGCTCGTCGACCGAGTACGGGACGTCCATGTAGATCAGGCGCGCCGACGTGTGCAGGCGCGCCATGTGGTCGGTGAGTCGAAACACCGCGGGCCCCTGAGGGGTGTCATAGCAGCGGACGCCTTCAAATACGCCGGTTCCGTAGTGCAGACCATGGGCGCCAACGTGGATTCGCGCGTCGTCCCAGTCGACGAGTTCGCCGTTCATCCAGATCTTCTCGGTGGCTTGCACCCTGGCCTCCTTCGGGGTCGCTTGCGGGAGATCCTAGCGGCGGGTGGTCGGATCGGCGGTTGGGGGCGGCGTCAGTCGATCCGGCCGTCGCGACTCACGCTGAGGCCGGCAACCGTGGCCGAGGTGAGCCGTTGCAGATCGCTCGGCGCCACCTCCGCCATGTGGAACGGTGAGCCGGCGCCGATCCAGACGCGCGGGACACGTAACAGGGCTCGCTCCATCACGACGGCTGTCACGGCCGGGCACGGGAATGGCGCGACAGCGCCGGGTTGGAACCCGGTTGCCGTCATCACCTCATCGGCCGTTGCGACACGGAGGTCCGCGAGGCCTACGACGGCCGCCACCCGCGACTCGTCGGCGCGTCGGTCACCGGGGACGAGCGCGAGGATGAACCGTCCGTGTGAGACGAACACGAGCGACTTGACGATCTGCTCGAGGCGGCAGCCGACCTCGCGGGCGGCATCACGTGCGGTCGGGGTGCCGTCCGGGAACTCCTGGATCGTCGCCGGAACCGCCAGCGTTCGAAGGTGCGCCGCGACCCGTTCGACCGGCTCGGGCCACACGGCGAATCAGGCCGCGGAGCGCTCTTCGTAGGCAGCGAAGGCCGCGGTCATCGCGACGCCACGCTCGATCTTCGCACCCATGGCGGTGAGCGAGAGCTCGATCGCTGCAAGCGCCGCCGAGATATCGAAGATGTCGAACCAGCCGATGTGGCCGATGCGGAAGATCTTGCCCTTGTAGGCACCCTGACCCGGCGCGAGCGTGACACCGTGATGCTTGCGCAGGTGCCGCAGCAGCTCCGTGCCGTCGATGCCCTCGGGGCAGTTGACGGCGGTGACCACCGCAGAGGAGTCGTCGTCGGGCGAGAAGAGCTCAAGACCCATCGCCTTGATGCCGGCACGGGCTGCGCGGCCAAGCCGCATGTGGCGGTCGAACGCCGCGTCGAGACCGTCGTCGAGGAGCATCCCGAGAGCGACATCGAGCCCCTTGATCAGCGAGACGGCCGGCGTGAAGGCAGCGTCAAACGCCTCCTGCGCCTTGTGGGTCGCGCGCCAGTCGAAGTAGAAGCTGCGGGACGGCGGCAGCTTGTCCCAGAGGTGATCGGCGACGCTCGTCATCGCAAGTCCGGGCGGGCACATGAGCGCCTTCTGCGAGCCGGAGACGACAACGTCGATACCCCAGGCGTCGGTCTCAAGCGCGACCGCGCCAAGCGAGGAGACGGCATCGACGACGACCGTGACATCCTTGCCAACAGCTGCCTTGATCGCCTGAACGTCGGCGACGACGCCTGTTGACGTCTCGGACTGCGTGCAGAGCAGAACCTTTGCGCCGCTCTCGGCGACCGCAGCGGCAATCTCGGACGGCACCGGCTTCTCGCCCCACGCGTAGTCGATCCGCTGGGTGTCGAGGCCGTAGTGGCCCGTGATCTTCGTCCAGCGCTCACCGAACGCGCCCGCGACGACAGCTGCGACGCGATCGCCGGGAGCAAGCAGGTTCGTGACGGCGGAGTCGAGCGCGCCTGTCCCGGAGGCCGAGAAGAGGAGCACCTGACTCTGCGTCCGGAAGACCTCCTGCAGCCGCACGAGGCAGCGCTTGTAGATCACCTGGAAGTCGGCGCCGCGATGGTGCACCATCGGCTCCGCCATTGCGGCGAGCACCTCGGGCGGCACCGGTGTCGGGCCGGGCGTGAACAGGTACTGCTTCTCCATACACCCAGGCTAGCCGGAGGGGCAGTCGCGACGGCTGGCGAACCGCCAGAGAGGTCAGCCGGCGAGCTTCGAGCGCACGCGGTCACTCACAACGCGGGGATCGGCCTTGCCGCGGGTCTCCTTCATCACCTGACCGACGAAGAATCCGAGGAGACCCTCCTTGCCGCCGCGGAACTGCTCGGCCTGACCGGGGTTCGCAGCGATGACCGCCTCGATCACCGGATCGAGCTCCGACACGTCGCTCACCGCCTTCTGCGCGACGTACGGATCGGCACTGAACCCGGGGTCGCCAAGGTGCGTGAGCGCCTCGTCGAAGACCGCCCGCGGGATCTCGGAGCGGGCCGAGACGAGCTTCGCGAGCTCGCGTGCGTCGACGGCGGCCGGGTCGATTCCGGCGGCAACGAATGCGTTTGCAAGCACGTTTGCCGTCTCCTTGGCGTCCGCGCCCGCCTCGACGACCGCCGACCAGAGGCGGTCGAGGCTGCCGGTGACGAGCACGTCGGCGTCGTAGAACGACAGCGTGTCTGCGATCCGTCCGATACGGGCGCTCGGCAGCTCGCCGATCTGCTGGCGCAGCTGCTCGACGAGCTCGAGCGGCGGGTAGATCGGCACAAGATCAGGCTCCGGGAAGTAGCGGTAGTCCTGCGCCTCCTCCTTGGAACGGGTCGGCGGCGACTCCTCGTTGCCCGGATCGAAGTGGAGCGTCTCCTGCACGACGACACCGCCGGACTCGTAGATCGCTACCTGGCGGGTGATCTCCTTCTCTATCCCCTTCGCGGCGAAGTTGAACGAGTTCATGTTCTTCAGCTCGGTGCGGGTGCGCAGCTCTGTCGTCCCGGCGGGACGGACGGAGACGTTCACGTCGAAACGCATCGACCCCTTCTCGAGTTCCGCGTCGGAGAGACCAAGCTCGACGACCGTCTGGCGCAGCAACTGCAGGAAGCGCTTGGCCACCTCGGAGCTGTGGATGTCGGGCTCGGTCACGATCTCAAGCAGCGCAGAGCCGCCGCGATTGAAGTCGACAAGCGTCGCCGTCGCACCGTGGAGACGACCTGACGCAGCGACGTGAACGTTCTTCGCCGCATCCTCCTCGAGGTGGGCACGCGTGATGCCGATCACGATGTCGCCGTCGGCGGTCGGGACAAGCAGCGACCCGCCCGAGCAGAGAGGCTCGTCGTACTGGGAGATCTGGTAGGCCTTCGACAGGTCAGGGTAGAAGTAGTTCTTGCGGTGGAAGACGGCCCGGTCGGCGATCGTGCAGCCGAGCGCGAGGCCGAGCTTGACGGTCTCCTCGATCGCCCGGCGGTTCGGCACCGGCAGCGCCCCGGGGAACGCGAGACACACCGGACAGGTCTGCGAGTTCGGCTCGCCGCCCGCGCCGTTCTTGCAGCGGCAGAACATCTTCGTCTCGGTCTTCAGCTGGACGTGGATCTCGAGCCCGATCACGGGCTCCCACGTCACGCCGGTCTCGCCGCTCATGCGAGCCTGCCCGGGACGGGATCGAAGCCGATGGCGCCCTCCAGGGCGTGACCTGCCCGGTAGAGGAGGTTCTCTGAGAACTGCGGCCCGACAAGCTGCAGGCCGACCGGCAGACCATCCGAGAGCCCGCACGGGATCGAGAGCCCCGGCAGCCCGGCCATGTTCGACGGGATCGTCAGCACGTCGGTGAGGTACATCGCAAGCGGGTCGGCGGACTTCTCCCCCAGCCGGAACGCGGTCGTCGCGCACGTCGGTGAGATCAGCAGGTCGAACTTCTCGAAGAGCGCGTCGTGCTCGCGCTTGATCACTGTCCGCACCTTCTGAGCGGTGCCGTAGTAGGCGTCGTAGTACCCGGACGAGAGCGCGTAGGTGCCGATCATGATCCGGCGCTTCGACTCGTCGCCGAGAAAGTCGTGCCGGGTGCGCATCACCATCTCGCGGAAGTCGGGGCCGTCGCTGCGAGCGCCATAGCGAACACCGTCGAAGCGGGCGAGATTCGCCGAGGCCTCCGCCGGGGCGATCAGGTAGTAACACGGCAGCCCGTAGTCGACCGAGAGCGGCAACTCACACTCGTCGATCTCGGCGCCGAGCGACTCGGCAAGGGCGATCGCCGAGGCGACCGCGGCCTTCACACCCGGCTCGATCCCGTCGAGGTCGTTCAGCTGGCGCGGCAGACCGATCCGCAGGCCCTTCAGATCCTCGCTCTCCGGCAAGAGCACCGGCGGGACGTCGACCGTCGTCGAGTCGTGGACGTCGCGGCCGCTGATGATCCGATAGAGCAGCGCGTTGTCCCGCACGTTGCGCGTGACCGGCCCGACCTGGTCGAGGCTCGAGGCGAACGCGACGACGCCGTAGCGCGACACCGTCCCGTAGGTCGGGCGCAGGCCGACGTTGCCGCAGAACGCGGAGGGAAGCTTGATCGAGCCGCCCGTGTCGGAGCCGAGCGCCCACGGCGCGAGCCCTGCGGCGACCGCGGCTGCCGAGCCGCCGCCGGAGCCGCCCGGAACGCGGTCGAGATCCCACGGGTTGTGCGTCGGGCCGTACGCGGAGTTCTCGGTGGACGAGCCCATCGCGAACTCGTCGGTGTTCGTCTTGCCAAGACACGGCATCGACGCCGCCTTGCAGCGCGCAGCGACCGTCGCGTCGAAGACGGGAACGTACGGCTCGAGGATCTTCGAGCCGGCCGTGGTGCGGATCCCCTTTGTCGAGATGACGTCCTTGATCGCGATCGGGATGCCGTCGCCCTCGGGCTCGTCGACGAGGGTGAGGAAGGCGTTCAGCTCAGGGTTCTGGGCGTCGATCGCTGCCCGGTAGGCCTCCCAGAGCTCGCGTGAGGTCGCCTCGCCGCGCTCGAGGAGCCCGAGCGCATCCTCGGCAGAGAGACGGAGCGTGTCGATTCCGTGCGCGCCCATCGTCAGGCCGGGGGAACCCGGAAGTAGTCGCCGTCACGGTCGGGGGCGTTCGCGAATGCCTCGTCGAGCGTGAGCGAGGTGTGCGGCACGTCCTCGGCCCAGGCGTTTGCGATCTGGAGCGGATGCGACGTCGCCGGAACATCGGTGAGGTCGAGCTCGGAGACCTTCGAGACCGCCTCGAGGATCGCGGAGAGCTGCTCCTGGAAGCGCCCCACCTCCTCCTCGGTCAGCTCGAGGCGCGCGAGACGTGCGACGTGCAGAACCTCTTCTCTCGAGATCGCCATGGCTTCATCCTCGCAGTTTCCGGCTCACCGACCACAGGGGAGCCCGTGAGATGCGAAAGGGGCCCCGCCGGAGCCCCCTCGCCCGCTTGCTATCCGAAAGAACCCTAGGCGGCCTGGACGTTCGCCGCCTGCAGGCCCTTGTCGCCCTGCACGACCTCGAACGTCACACGCTGACCCTCGGTCAGCGACGTGTATCCGTCCATCGCGATTGCCGAGAAGTGGACGAACACGTCGTCTCCACCCTCACGCTCGATGAAGCCAAAGCCCTTCTCGTTCGAAAACCACTTGACGGTGCCTACAGCCACGTCGGTGCTCCTTCTTGACTCGATTCCACTGCCGAACTGTCGTCGGTCAAGCGACGACGGCGGCAACGATAACCGAGCGTGGAGCCGGTTTCAACCGCCGTCAGCGGCCGCGGAGACGCGCGCAGTGCATGGCGTTCTGGAGCAGGCAGGCGATCGTCATCGGGCCAACCCCGCCTGGTACCGGCGAGAGGTGACCCGCGACCTCGACGACGCCAGGGTCGACGTCGCCGACAAGGCCCGAGGCGACGCGGTTGACACCGACGTCGACGACCGTGGCCCCCGGCTTGACCATCGCTGCGGTGATCAGCGCGGGCCGGCCGACCGCTGCGATCAGCACGTCGGCGCCGCGGGTGTGCGCCGCGAGGTCGGGTGTGCGGGAGTGACAGACGGTGACGGTTGCGTTGCGCTGAAGGAGCAGATGGATGAGCGGCTTACCAACCCGGTCGCTGCGGCCAACGATCACCACATTCACCCCCTCGAGCTGCGTGCTATAGGCGTCGAGGAGCTCCATGACGCCGAGCGCGGTTGCGGGGACGAGCGTCGGGCGCCCGCGGTAGAGCTGCCCCGCGTTCTCGGGATGGAAGCCGTCAACGTCCTTGCTCGCTGCGACAGCGTCGGTCGCGCGGATCTCGTCGATCTGCGGCGGAAGGGGTGTCTGCACGAGGATCCCGTCGATCGAGTCGTCCGCGTTCAGCTCGGCGAGCACGGCGAGCAGCTCGGCCTCGGTCGTCTCGGGGCCGAGGCGGCGGTCGACGGGCGTGATCCCGACCTCCTTCGCTGCGTCGTGCTTGAGTCGGATGTAGACCTCGGAGGCAGGATCGGCGCCGACGAGCACCGTTGCGAGCGCCATCTCACCGATCGCGCGAACGTCGGCCGCGACCGCCTCACGAACGCGTGCGGCGAGCGCCTTGCCGTCCATGAGGATCGCCGTCATCTGCCACGAATCTAGCGACCAATTAGGCTGGCGTGGTGCGTTGGCCGAGGAGAAACGACGAGGCATCGATCCGGGCCCGGCAGGAGATCGTCGGCATCGACGGTCTCGCGACCTCGATCGACCTCGCCCCGTTCGCAGGCGCCGCCGAGGCGCTGACCGGGGTTGCGGTGATTCCGGTGTCGGTCTGCCCGGTCGAGATCAACCTCGGAACCTACGAGCTTGCCGCCGACGGGAGCGTGGCCGAGACCGGCCGCGCAACCGAGGAGGTGTACGTCCCGCTGGCGCACACCGAGGGCAGCCTCACGCTCTCGATGACACGCGGTGCGACAGCCGCCGGGACGATCACGACCTACGTGCTCGCCGACCGGATCACCCGGGCATCGTGCTTTGTCTGCACCGACGCCGGCGCGGCGATCGCCCTCGCGCGGTTCATCGAGGCCGAGCTGCCCGTGATGCAACGGTGGCTCGAGGAGTCCGACGACCCGACCCTCTCCCGGCACGCCCGGCTGCGAGAGGTCAAGACCCACGTCGTCGGGCCGATGTGCCACGTGCTCTGGGCGTGGACGACCGGCGACGCGGTCGGCCCGAACATGATGACCCGCAACGCCTACGCGCTGAACATGGGCTACGTGATGCGGCGCGCGCCCGTCAAGCCGCAGCGCGCGATCCTCGAGGCGAACATGGGCGGCGACAAGAAGCCGTCCCACGAGTTCTTCGGCTCCGGCCACGGGAAGACCGTGATCGCCGAGGCGTTCCTGTCGGACACGCAGATCGAACGGGTGCTGCGCACGACCGCGGCCGACCTGGAGGCGCTCTCCTGGGCGGGCACACACGGCGCGGTCGCCTCGGGGATGCAGTCGGTTTCCTTCACCCCCGCGACCGTCATCGCAGCGATCTTCGCGGCGACGGGCCAAGACCTCGGGATGGTAGGCACGTCCTCGATGGCACACGGGACGGCCCGGCTTGTCGAGGGCGGACTGCACGTCTCGATCCGGTTCCCCGGCCTCGAGGTGGGGACGGTTGGCGGCGGCACGACGCTTCCGTCAGCGCGCGACTGGCTCGGGTCGATCGGCTGCGCGGGGGCCGGGAACGTCTACCGGTTCGCGCAGATCGTCGCCGCGGCTGCGCTCGCGCTGGAGATCAGCGCGTCGGCTGCGATGGCAACGGCAGGCAGCGAGAACTTCTTCAAGGCCCACCACGAACGCGGCGGGCTGCGGTAGCAGCGCGAAGAGCGCAGGGACAGTCCCTAGGCGGGATGGTCGTGGCGGCGGGTTACCAGCCGCGGGTTTCGAGCAGCTGCGACGGATCGAGCGACTGGGTCGAGATACCGACCATCGCCTCGCCGAGCCCCTCGGAGACGCGCGCGAGCACGTCCGGATCCATGAAGTGCGTCGTCGCCTCGACGATCGCACGGGCGCGCTTGGCCGGATCGCCCGACTTGAAGATCCCTGAACCGACGAACACGCCGTCGGCGCCGAGCTGCATGCACAGCGCCGCGTCGGCCGGCGTTGCGATCCCGCCGGCGGTGAACGTGACCACCGGAAGGCGGCCGTTCTCGGCCACGAAGCGCACGAGCTCGAGCGGCGCGCGTAGCTCTTTCGCCTCGGCGTAGAGCTCCTCGCTGCGCAGCGACCCGAGACGCCGGATCCCACCGAACACGGAGCGCATGTGCGTGACCGCGTTGACGATGTCGCCTGTCCCGGCCTCACCCTTCGTGCGGATCATCGCCGAGCCTTCGGCGATCCGCCGAAGCGCCTCGCCGAGGTTCGTCGCACCACACACAAACGGCACGGTGAAGTTCCACTTGTCAACGTGATGCTCGAGGTCGGCGGGTGTCAGCACCTCCGACTCGTCGATGTAGTCGATCTCGAGCGACTGCAAAATCTGGGCCTCGGCGAAGTGGCCGATCCGGCACTTCGCCATCACCGGGATCGTCACCGCCTCCTGGATCCCACGGATCATCCCGGGGTCGGACATGCGGGCGACACCACCGTCGCGGCGGATGTCAGCCGGGACGCGCTCGAGTGCCATGACGGCACACGCGCCTGCGTCCTCGGCGATCTTCGCCTGCTCGACGTCGACGACGTCCATGATGACGCCACCTTTGAGCATCTCGGCGAGGCCGCTCTTGACGCGCATGGTTCCGGTCTCGTGCATCGGGGAATCGTAGCGGCGCCCTCCGCGTCGGCGGAGAGGGCGCCGCCCGCTGCTACTCCGCGGTGTCCGGCTCCGCGTCCCCGTCGGCGTCGGCGGCCTGATCGGCCTCCTCCACCGGAAGCGGGCGGATGTCGGTGCCACGCGCGTCCATGTACCGACGCTCGCCATCCTCAAAGAGGACGACGGCGATCGGTCGCGGATCCTGGTCGGTGATCAACAGCTCGTGCGCGTCGATGACGGTGCCCTCTTCGAGCTCGGCACCGGTCCCATCGCGCGAGACGAGCACTCGTTCCCCGGTCTTGTATGGGTTCGCCATGTCGGGCAAGGTAGCGAAAGCGAGAGGCTTCGACCGGGCGCGGCGGTACGCTGCGCGAAGTGTCCAACCAGGAACATCCTGCCGCGAAGGCGGGCCGTTACGTCCGCGCCGCCGGGTCGCTCCTCGCGAAGAAGATCGAGAACCTCGAGACGCTCCCACCCCCGAAGGCAGCCCAGCCGACACAGCCCGCTCCTCCCCGCGCCGCGGCACCGCCGGCTGCACCCCCGAAGCCGGAGAACACAGGCGGGATCGTCGGGTTCGTCGTCTTCTACGGGTTCATCGCCTCGCTCGCCGCGACCGTGCTCGCCGTGCTCAACATCGACCAGCTCTTCAACGGCTCGTCGGTTCGGACGATCATCCTGCTCTCGATCTCGGTCGTCCTCTTCGCCGAAGCGTTCCTACTCACAAGCAACTGGGAGCGGGCAAGCCAGCGGCTCGCCCAGCGGCTGCTGACGCGCATCTGGGGCCCACGCGCAGCGATGAACCGCCGCGAGAAGTTCGTGTCGAGACTCGCACGGGACATCCTCACGCTCATCGGCATCGCCTGGCTCGCGGTCGGCACGTTCGAGCTGATCCGCGGCACCATCGGCACCTGAGCGACGCCGCGCTGGCCGAGCGCGACCTACTCTTCGCCTGATGTCGGAGATCCGCTCCCAGAGCGCGGCGCCGAGCTCTGCGCTCGCCCGGGTCACCGGCGTCGCTCTCCCGGCGGCGATGTGGGGCGCTGCGGTCGCGACGATCCTCGCCACCTGCGCGCTCGACGGCTGGTCGCTCCGCCCGGCGACGTGGCTCCACGGTGACGGCCACATCTACCTCGGCATTGCCGACCGGGGCTACGACCTGTCGCACTGCACCGGCACCGAGCTCTGGTGTGGGAACGCCGGCTGGTTCCCGGCCTACCCGCTCGTCGTGCACCTCGCGACGCGTGCCGGGGTCGGACTCACCACAGCCGGGGTGGTCATCTCGTGGGCGTTCGTACTCGCGACGCTCGTGGCTCTCTGGACGACGTTCCTCGGCCGCCGGGCAGACGCGCGCGCACTCGTCGTCCTTGCGTTCGCGGCGTTCACGCCAGGACAGTCGTTCGACTTCGGCGTCTACCCGCTCTCGATGCTGTCGTTCTTCACGGTCCTCTTTCTGTGGCGGGCGTCAACCGGGCGCTTCCGCGCAGCGGGCGTGGCCGGCATCCCGCTCGTGCTTGCCTACCCGGTCGGCATCGCGGCGCCGGCCGCGGCACTCATCTACCTGCTCCTCACCGGTCGCACCGCACCGTGGCGCGACCGGCTCAAGCACGTCGCGTTCGTCTGCGGGATTCCCGCGGCAGCCCTCGGTCTCTACTTCGCGTTCCTGCAGTGGCAGCTCGGGCACTGGAATGCGTACTTCCTGATCCAGCGGCACTACTACCACCGCTTCCGCTCCCCGCTCGGCCCGACCTGGAATGCGATCCGCGGGCTCCCCTCCTCGGGACTGTCCCTCGGGGCGACGCCGGGCTACCAGACGATCCTCGTCACCGCCGCGCTTGCCCTGGTCGTCGCTGACCTCGTCCTGCGACGGGCCTCCCGGGGGCCAACCGACCTGCTGATCGTGCTCTGGGCGCTCGGCACGTGGCTGATCCCGTCCTCGACGAGCCACCTCACCTACTCGCGGGGCGAGGCCGCACTGCTGCCGATGGCAGTGCTCGTCGGGAAGCTCCCGACGCGGCTTGGCGTCGTGCTCGCCGTCGCCGTCGTGGCGCTCAGCGTCCCGATGGAGCTCGTCCTGATCCGTGACCTCCCGAACTGACGCCGGGCAAGAGCCCACCCCGGGAGAAGAACGATGGGCCCGCTTGGATTCGAACCAAGGACCGAGGGATTATGAGTCCCCTGCTCTAACCAGACTGAGCTACGGGCCCGCGCTGTGACCGTATCGCACCTGCCGCGCGACCACGAACGGGTCGTCTAGAATCGCTCGCCGTGAAGGTCTTCCAGCGCGAACGGCACTTCAGGACGCGCGGCGGCCTGCACGTGACGGACATCACCGACGAGGTCCGGGAGATCGTGACCGAGTCGGGGATCTCCGACGGCATCTGCCTCGTCTACTCCCCGCACACGACGTGCTGCGTCCGCGTGAACGAGTTCGAGAGCGGCATGTTCGAGGACTTCGCCGCCCTCCTGCGTCGGCTCATCCCGCACGACACGTACTACGCGCACGACGACTGGGACCGCCGCACAGAGAACATCTGCGAGGAGGACATGGAGATCGGCAACGGCCACTCTCACTGCATGTCGATGATCCTCGGCTCCGCGAGCGAGTCGATCCCGCTCGCGGACGGCGCGCTACAGCTCGGCCAGTGGCAACGGATCCTCTTCCTCGAGCTTGACCGCGAGCGCGACCGCCGCTGGCTCGTCAAGGTCGTCGGCTCCTGATCTCCGCGCGCCGGGTCTCTGACCTGCGCAACCGACGCCTCGCTACGATCGCGCCGTGAGCTACCTCTACGTTCCCATCTTCATCCTGGTCGGCCTGCTGGTCGTCTTCGGCGTGATGGCGTTCCTCGGGCGGTTCCGGAACGGTCGCTACCTGCGCCCGCTCGTTCTGGCGCTCGCGAAGATCCCGTTCATGCGCCGGATGTTCGAGAAGGCGTCTCGGTCGATGATCGAGAAGCAGAACCCGGAGCTCGCGAGCGCGATCCGCAAGATGGAACGGCTCGGAAAGAACCCCGATCCCGCCCGCGCCCAGCAGGCGCTCCACCAGCTCACCCCGGCCGAGCGACGCGCGTACATGGAGCTCGCCGAGCAGCAGGGTGGCGCGCCGGAGCCTGCCAACCGGCAGCAGCGCCGGATGCAGGAGCGCTACCAGCAGACGAACCGTCCCCCAAGCGGGACGGCGAAGCGCAAGAAGCGTCGCTGAGCGGTCGGCGGCTCAGCCGCCGAAGCTGACGCGCCAGCCAGGCTCGAGCCCGACCTTGATCGTCTCGGCGATCTCTGTGAGCGCCTGCTGCGACCGATCGACCCGACCTGCCATACGCAGGAAGCCGTGGATCATGCCGTCGTAGCGGAACCCCTCGGTGGGAACCCCGGCAAGATCGAGACGCTGAGCGAAAGTCTCGGCCTCATCCCGGAGGATGTCGTACTCCGCCGTCACGACCAGCGTGGGTGGAAGGCGCCGCATGTCGCGCAGCTGGCCTGGTGCAAGGTCGATGTCCGTCAGGTTCTCGGCCGTACCGGCGTACTGCTCCCAGTACCACTTCATCGCGTCGGCGGTCAGACCGCAGCCGGTCGCAAACTTCTTCCAGGACGGCGTCGTGAAGTCGTGGTTGAGCACCGGGTAGAGCAGCACCTGCATCGCAAACGGCGTCGCCGCCTCGCGGCCCTTCCGCACGATGGCGCTCGCGATCGCAGCACCTGCACTGTCGCCGGCGATGCCGATTCGCTCCTGGTCGAGACCGAGCTCCTCGGCGTGCTCCCAGACCCAGCGCGCTACCGTCCAGCAGTCGACGAGAGCAGTCGGGAACGGATGCTCGGGCGCAAGGCGGTAGTCGATCGAGATCACGACGACCCCGGCACGCTTGGCGAGCGCGCGCGTGATGCCGTCGTGCGTCTCGATGCTGCCAACGACCCACCCGCCACCATGGACGTAGACGAGGGCGCGGCTGGGCTCGCTCGTCTCGACCGGACGATAGATGCGGACAGGAACGTCCTCGATGACCCTGTCCTCGACGGAGTGAACCTCGTCGACCGGGCCAAACTGCTCCTTGCATGTCTTCGCGTAGGCCTCGCGCGCCGCCTCAGGCGTCAGCGTCTCGACCGGCGCGGCGCCCGAGGCCGCGATCTCCTGCAGCAGGTACTCGACCTGTGGATCGAAGATCGGGATCTCAGGGTCGGGAACGTACTCGACGGTCTCGGGCGTTTCGCTCATACCGTCCATCCTACGGTGCAACAACTCTGACCGGTTCACCGAACGCGTCATAGACCGAGACCATGAAGTGCGACGCCGCCGTCATCGTGATGCCGACCGTGCGATGGCTCGCCACGTCGATCGAGGCCAGGAACCACGCAGGCGTGGCTGCGTCGAAGAACGACACCATCACGACGCGATGACCGGCGATGACGCCGTGACCGACGACACGCGCGTCGACCGGACGAGTCCAGGGCGGCACCGGCTGTCGAATGGGTGCCGCTGCGACCGGCGCGAGCTTCCAGCGCGCACCTGGCCCCGAGCGCTCCCAGCGCCGCGAGCCGATGACGATCGCGGCCGGGCCGCGTTGCGCGGTGTAGGCGAGCCTGTCAGGTGAGTGCGCGCGGTACCGCGTCACGACCGCCTTCCCCGTTGCCCCATCCAGCCGCTCCGTCCAGGCGAGGCTGGGAAGCGCCCGCCAGGCTGCAGTCGCCTCGGTGAGGAGTCGCGCTCCGTCCTCGGGCTCGCCGGCCGGCAGATCAATCGGGTACGCCGCCGACCCGAGCGACACCGTCACGGGCGAGCCTGGCATTCCAATCACCGCAGTCTGATAGCACCCCGGCCCGCACGGGTCGGCCCGCATGAAGTACGCGACCCCGAACCTGACCCGAACATCGAGGCCAGCCGCACCAACACCTGACGGCCCGACGACGGAGACCCGGACGAGGGTCTGCGCCCCATACGGAGCGATCGCGAGCCCGAGCGCGTAGGTTCCGGCCTGCCGAGCGAGCACGAACGCACCCGCCGGCGGCGCCGGGAAGCGCGTGCTCCCGGGTGTCGGCACCCGCCCGCCTGGAACGGGCGGTACGGCGGGAGCGACCGGTGCAGCCGCCTGGCTTGCCGTTGCCGCGACGGGACCGGGCGCGCTTCGCACGAGCGTCACGACGAGCGCCACCGCGATACCGGCAGCCGCGAGCGACCCGACCGACGCCGTCAGTCGCAGGAACATCGCCCGCGTGCTCATCGGCGTGCAGCCGCCGTCGCTACCGGGGCGGACTCGACGGGGAGTCCGATCCTCGCGGCCATGATCTCGACCGCCGCCGGGTTCTCATCGCAGAGAATCACCCGTCGGCCGAGCTCGAGCGCCGCAGCACCGAGGGTGCCGCTCCCCGCGAACGGGTCGAGGCACCAGTCGCCCTCACGCGAGGACGCCGCGACGATGCGACGGAGAACGCCGAGCGGCTTCTGGGTCGGGTACCCGGTCTTCTCCTTCCCGGTCGGGGAGACGATCGTGTGCCACCAGACGTCGGTTGGGAGCTTCCCGCGCGCCGCCTTCTCGGCGGTGACCAGGCCAGGAGCCATGTACGGCTCCCGATCGACGGCCTCGGCGTCGAAGACGTACCGGCGCGGATCCTTGACGTAGACGAGGATCGTGTCGTGCTTCGCAGGCCAGCGTCGCTTCGTCCGCGCCCCGTAGTCGTAGGCCCAGATGATCTCGTTGAGGAAGCAGCCCCGGCCGAAGATCTCATCGAGGAGCACCTTGCAGTAGTGCGCCTCGCGGTAGTCGATGTGAAAGTAGAGCGTCCCTTCAGGCGAGAGGAGCCGGTGGGCCTCACGGAGCCGCGGCTCGATGAAGGCGATGAAGTCGTCGTGGCTGTCGGCGTAGCCGAGCGTCGCGGTTGGGGTCGTGCGGTAGCGATGGCCGCCAAACCCGACACGGTCGCCGTCGCTGTCGCGTTCGGTGACGACGTTGCGGCGCACCTGCTCACGGCCCGTGTTGAACGGCGGGTCCAGATAGATCAGCGTGAACGCCTCGGCAGGCAGCCGTGGCAGCAGGCTGAGGTTGTCGCCGAGGTAGATCCGCTGCTCGAGCACGTCTCCACTATGCGGCTGTGAGCGGATGCTCAACGCTGGGCCACAACCGGCACCCGCTCGATCACAAGCCGCGGACGCACCGCCAGCTGGAGGCGAGCGTCGTGCTCTCTCCACTCGGCGCACGCGTGTCGAACGTCCGCCAGGTACTCGGTGCGATCGCTCGGGTCTGCGCTGGGAGTCCAGTCGGTGCGCTCGGCGAGCTGAGCGAGAGTCGCGGTCACCACGTCTGTCGGCGGCTCGACGCGAGCGAGTATCGGGGCGACCTCGGCGCACGAGGCGACCTCGGTCACGTCGCCCGGCGTGAGCGTCGCCGCGGCGAAAGCACCCGAGGCGGCGTTCGCCTCGCGCTCGCTCGGGAGGTCGGGGTAGCCGCGCCCACCGGAGCGGCGCACCGCGGCCCGAAGGTGCTCGTCGGCTTCGAAGAACCGGGTGCCGGAGCGTTCCCAGCGCCTCCCGTGCTCGAGCTCGTGGCGGAGCATCGGACCGAGCGCCACCTCCGGCACCCCGGGGATCTCCGCCCAGATCGCAAGCCGATGCGCCGTGAGCCGGTGACGGGCCACCCGCTCGGCTCCGACGAACCGGAACACGGCAACCGTCTCGGGCGTCACGAACCCCTCGGGGTGGAGGTAGGCGAGCGGCGTCGTTCCATCCGGGCGTGTGGCATGGACAAGGAAGACGACGAGGGTGCGCGGATCAAGCCCGGCGTCTGAGCATGCCGCGGGGAGTTGGGCCGCGAGACGACCTTCATCGACGATCACAGGGCAGAATGTAGAAGCGATGCGTCTCCTCACCGTCCTGGTACTCGCCCTCGCCGCAACGGCGACTGCCACGGGCGCCGGCGCGAGCCCCGCTACGCCCTGTCTTGGCACCCAGCTCGGAGGCGCCTTCAAGGTCGTGCCGGGAAGCGCGGGTGCAGGAAGCATCGTCTACTCGCTGCGCGTCCAAAACATCTCCATGACCACGTGCTTCGTCACCGGGATCCCCGGGCTCACGCTGCTTCGCCCAAACGGGCGTGCGCTTCCGACCCACGCTGGAGTGAGCCACCCCGGGATGCTGGCGGCGATCCTCGTCACGCTCGCCCCCGGCAAGGCGGCCGCCCTGACAGCCAGGTTCTCGCCCGATGTTCCGGGTGTCGGCGACCACACCCCCGGGGCATGCGAGCCGGTCGCCTATCGTCTGCGGGTCTCGCCGTCGGGGGGCGGATCGGCTGTCGTTCCGATCACACCGCCAACCTCGGTGTGCGAGCGGGGCAGCATGACGCTCACCGCGTTCATCGGCGCCCGTTAGCCTCCCGAGCGTGTCCTCGCCCTCCAGCCTCGGCCGACCGCTGAAGATCTACGTCGCGGGGCCGCTCTTCACCGATGCCGAGCGCGCCTGGCTCGACCTGTTGGCGGCACGGCTGCGCGCGGAGGGCTTCGAGTGCTTCGTCCCGCACGAGGCGTTCGGCGAGATCGTCGAGCTCGCCCCCGCCGAGGTCTACCGGGTCGACGGTGATGCCCTCCGCGGCGCGAACCTCCTCCTCGCGTGGCTCGACGGCCCGATGGTCGACGACGGCACGGCGGCCGAGATAGGCGCGTTCGCCGAGCTCGTCCGTGGCGGCAGCCCGACCTATCTGGGCATCGTGGGGATCGCGACCGATCTGCGCGGGCAGCGCCGCCGCGATCGTGTGCCGGGCGACGGGATCAACCTGTTCGTCGCCGGCGCGATCGAGTCGTGCGGCCGGATCTGCTGGTCCGTCGACGACGCCGTCGCCGCGCTGCACGAGCTCGCGGGCCGGTGATCGCGGCGTTCGATCCGACGTCGCCAGCGTTTCTGGCGGACCCGTACCCCACGCTGAACGAGCTGCGCGAGCAGGCGCCGGTCATCTTCGACGAGCGCCACGGTCGGTTCTTCATCACGCGTCACGCAGAGGTGCGCGCGTGCCTGCGCGACAGGCGACTCGGACGCAACTTCCGCCACGTCGGCACCGAGGTCGAGTTCGACAGCGACCCGATCGACCCGCGCTGGGACGCCTACCGGGCGACCGAGCGCTGGAGCCTGCTGTGGCTCGAGCCGCCCGAGCACACCCGCATCCGCAAGCTCGTGGCGGCCGCGTTCACTCCCCGGAGCGTCGAGGCGCTCCGGGGGCCGGCAGAGACGCTCGCTGCGGATCTGCTCGCCCCCCTCGTCGCGTCAGGGCGGTTCGACCTTCTCTACGACTTCGCGCAGCCGTACTCGATCGCGATCATCTGCCGCCTGCTCGGCGTCCCGACCGACCGGGCCCGCGACCTACTCGCGTGGTCGCACGCGATCGTGAAGATGTACGAGTTCGACACGTCGGAGGAGCAGGCGGAGGCAGCAAATGCGGCGTCCGCGGACTTTCGGGCATACGTTGCCGCCCTGATCACAGAGCGCCGGCGGGCGCCTCGCGACGACATGATCAGTGCGCTCGTCGCGGCACGCGTCGACGGCGCTGGCCTCTCGGAGGACGAGATCGTCTCGACGGTGGTCGTCCTGCTCAACGCGGGACACGAGGCCACCGTGAACACGCTCGGGAACGGGATTCGCGCCCTCCTCCACCACCCCGGCCAGTGGGGTCGACTCGTCGCTGGGGAGGTCTCGCCGACAGACGCGCTCGAGGAGATGATCCGCTTCGATCCGCCGCTTCAGCTGTTCGAACGCTGGGTGCTGGAGGATGGCGTCGACGTTGCAGGCGTCCCGATCCCGCGTGGCCGCAAGATCGCGATGCTGTTCGGTGCGGCCAACCGCGACCCTCGGGTCTTCGCCGATCCCGACACCTTTGACGTCGGGCGGCGAAACGCAGCCGAGCACATCGGCTTTGGCGGCGGCATCCACGTGTGCCTTGGCGCACCGCTCGCGCGGATCGAGATCGCGGCGAGCCTCGCCGCCCTGGTCGCGCTCACGCCGACGATCACCCTGGCAACCGAGCCGGTACGGAACCCCGCGTTCGTGATCTGGGGGCTTCAGTCGGTCGAGCTCACGACAGGCCA
>JBAWZV010000017.1:0-20609 GCA_037142875.1 Actinomycetes bacterium
ACTCTCGAAGCGGGCGATGAGACTCGAACTCACGACCCTCAGCTTGGGAAGCTGATGCTCTACCAACTGAGCTACGCCCGCAAGGCCATCGCACTCTAGCGACGGACGCGCCGTTTCGGCCGGGAAGCGCCACTCGGTCGCACCACGTCTGGCGACCAATTCGCATAGGCTCGGCACGGTTCACGACGAGGGGCACGCCCGTTGACAGACGACTCACGTATCGCGCGGACACTCCGCCTCTCCGTCACGCCGCGCAGTGCTGCGACGCTTGCATTCGCGCTCTACTCCGCGGTAGCGTTCGTGTTCTTTGGCCTCCGGATCCTGACGACGCCGGGAACGCAGTACGTCGGCTATCTGGCAGACCCGGAGATCTTCATCTGGTCGTTCGGCTGGTGGCCGCACGCGCTCCTGCACGGCGACAACCCGTTCGTCACGCATGCGATCTGGGCGCCTCACGGTGTGGATCTGACGTGGACGACGTCCGTGCCCGGGCTCGCGTACCTCTTCGCACCGATCACTTTGCTGCTCGGCGCAGCGTCGTCCTACGACGTCGCGGCGACGCTTGCGCCGGCGCTCGACGCGCTGGCGGCCTACCTCCTCTGCCGGTATCTCACCCGCGCGTTCTGGCCTGCGTTCGTCGGCGGCTACCTCTTTGGCTTCTCGAGCTACATCCTCGGACAGACAGAGGGCCACCCTCACATGACGGGCGTGTTTGCCCTCCCGCTCCTCGCACTTGCGATCGTGCGCTACCTCGACGACGACCTGCAGGCGCGCGGCCTGATCCTGCGGGTCGGCCCCCTGCTCGCGTTCCAGCTCCTCGTCTCGACAGAGGTCACGCTGATGCTTGCCGTCGTACTCGTTGCGACAGCGGCGCTCGCATTCGCACTCGTCCCCTCTCGACGCAGCCGCATGCGATCACTCGTGCTGCCGCTCGCGGGCGCGGGCGCCCTCGCAGCAGTGCTCGCCTCACCGTTTCTCACCTACGCGCTCGTCGGCTTCCAGACCAGCGCCTTCCACCCGCCCGAGCTCTACGTCGGCGACCTTGTCAACCTCGTCGTGCCAACGAACCAGCAGGCGCTCGGCCGTCTTGCGACAGGACTCTCGAGCCGCTTCCCCGGCAACGACTCGGAGCAGGGACTCTTCCTCGGCCCCATCCTCCTGCTCGTCACGCTCTACGCCGTGCGACGCGGACGGCTCCCTGCCGGGCGGTTCCTGCTCGCCGCATTCGTAACGGCGCTCGTCGCCTCACTCGGTGCAGATCTCGTGGTCGCGGGCAGCCACAGCATCTGGCTGCCGTGGGTGCTCCTCGAGCACCGCGCGCCGTTCAACAACGTCCTTCCGGCCAGGTTCGCTCTCTTCATGTGGCTGGCCGTCGCACCGATCGCGGCGATCGCGACGGCCGGAGTCTCGCGCCGGTGGATCCGAGTAGCCCTACCCACACTCGCAATGCTCGCGCTCGTGCCAAATCCGAGCTCCGGCAAGTGGGCCACGTCGTACTCCGTCCCGGCGTTTCTCTCCGACGCGAGCTACCGTGGTTGCATCGACCCGGGAGAGACGGTGCTGCCGCTCCCGATCTCCAGCGGCGGCAATGCGAACCTCTGGCAGGTCGCCTCGGGGTTCCGCTTCTCCCTGGCCGGCGGGTACGTCGCTCCGTCGCCGCCGCAGCCGTTCCTCGCGCCGGCAGACATCGCGACGGTCGCGATCGGTTACGACCTCGGGCCGGATCAGGCCGCGGCGCTCCGCACGTTCATCCGGGTCGAGGGAGTCACCGCCATCGTGGTCGACAGGAACTTCTTCTCTCGCTATGCGGGGGCACTCGACGGGCTCGCAGCGCCCAGAGACATAGGCGGGGTGCTCTTCTACCGGCTCTCGCCAGCCGCGCCGTCCTGCGGCTGAGTCTCAGCCCTCGTCGCGGTGCACGGCGTCGGGTGAGAACCCCGGCAGGCAGACGGCCACGTACTCGGCGCCGCCCGGCTCAGGTGAGGAGTACCGCACCCACTCCCCTGGCTTTGCGTGCACCGCCTCACCCGCACGGATCTCGAGCGATCCGCCCTCGTGCTCGACCAGCAACATCCCGGCGAGGACGACCGTGTACTCATCGAACACCGGCCGCTGACCGGGCTCCTCCCAGCCGGCCGGGCTGCGCATCCGAGCGATGCTCAAGGCGTCGTCGCCGGTGTTGACGCGCCCGACGTACTCCTCGATCGTCTTCGGCATGTTCCCGGCCGACGCAATCACGGTGGGTGCGGCGATTCGCTCCGGCAACTCCTACATCCTCTCCGGCGCCTCTATGCCGACCAGGTCGAGGCAGCGGGCGATCACCGTGCGTGTGGCATCGACGAGCGCCAGGCGGAACGTCTCGTGCTCTCCGCCCTTTGACGCCAGCACGACATGATCGTGGTAGAAGCGATGGAAGTCGTCGGCGACCCGGATCGCGTAGACGGGGATCGCGTGCGGGCCGCGGCGTTCGGTCGCCTCACGGACGACAGCCGGGAACTCCGCGAGCCGCTTGACGAGCTCACGCTCTGCGGGCGCCAACGGCAGCCGCGGTGACGGGTCGACGACGGTCCCCTCCGGCGCTTCGCGGAAGATCCCGCTCGCACGGGCGTGGACGTACTGCACGTAGTAGACAGGGTTCTTACGTGACTTCTCGGCGGCCAGATCGACGTCGATGTCGATGGTCTGGTCGTGCCCGCGATCGACGAGGAACCAGCGGGCGAAGTCGATCCCGACCTCGTCGATGAAGTCGTCGAGAAACACGACATCGCCGCGGCGCTTGGACATCTTCGTCTGCTCACCCGCGCGCGTCAGATGCACGAGCTGGTACAGCAGCACCTCGACGCGATCTGGGTCGTAGCCGAGCATCGCCGCTGCGGCCTTGAGGCGCGCGACGTACCCGTGATGATCCGCCCCGAGGACGTAGATCGCGCGATCAAAGCCGCGTTCGAACTTGTCGCGGATGTAGGCGACGTCGGCTGCGAAGTAGAGCAGCGAGCCGTCGGCCGACCTGATCAAGGGCCTGTCCTTGTCGTCGCCGTGCGCGCTCGTCCTGGCCCAGATGCTGCCGTCGGACTCGTATGTATCGAGCTGCGGGAGAAGCTCGGCGACGCTCTTTTCGATCTCGCTCTGGTTAGCCCAGGTGTCGACGTCGATCCGGAACCGTGCCAGCGACCGTTCGATGCGCCCACGCATCGCCGGGACGGGGTCGCCCTCGACGGTCGCGAGG
The DNA here is from genome assembly GCA_037142875.1 of Actinomycetes bacterium. GTDB lineage: Bacteria > Actinomycetota > Thermoleophilia > Gaiellales > Gaiellaceae > PALSA-600. Next base: position 3,227 of record JBAWZV010000017.1, read on the forward strand.
TCAGCGATGTAGGCGCCGTGATAGCCGTCCTCGGGAGGCTCCTCACCGTTCCGTGCGGCCTCAACCGACGCACGGAAGCGGTCCATCTGGGCGCCGGAGTCGTTGTAGTAGTACTCGCGCTCCACGTCGTGCCCGGCGAAGCGCAGGAGCCGCGCGACGCTGTCACCGTAGGCGCCGTTTCGCGCCGACGCGACGGTGATCGGACCGGTCGGGTTCGCCGAGACGAGCTCGACCTGAACGCGCTCGTGCGGGCTTGCCCACCCAGCGCCAAAGGTGTCGTCGACCTGGGCGAGCATCTCACCGAGGAACGCGTCGGTCACATGAATGTTCACGAAGCCTGGCCCCGCAACCTCGACCCGGGCGACCTGTGGCAGCTCCTGCACCGAAGCGGCGAGCTCGTCTGCGACCTCGCGCGGGTTCCGTCCCGCCCCCTTCGCGGTGCGAAGAGCGACGTTCGTGGCGTAGTCACCGTGAGCGACGTCGTTCGGGCGCTCGAGCTCGACCGGTGCCCCTGCTAGCGCGCCGATCGCCGCCACGAGTTCCGTGAGGGCGTCAGCTGGCAACGGACTCCGGGGCAAGTATGTCCTCGAGGGCCTTCAGCTCCGGCTCGGTGCCGATAGCAATCACAACGTCTCCGGCCTGGAGCGTGGTGTCCGGGTTCGGTGTCACCTCGAACCAGCCATCTGGGCGACGGACAGCGATAACCACAGCGCCCGTCGTCGCGCGGATACGAAGCTCACGGATCGATCGCCCAGCCCGCGGGCAGTCTGCCGGTACCTCGATCTCCTCGAACCGGAGGTCCGGCCCGGCATGGGAGCCAACGAGCTCGAGGAATGCGGCGACCTGCGGCTTGAGTGCCAGCTTCGCCATCTCAACGCCGGCGCTCGAGTAGGGCTGGACAACCCGGTTTGCGCCGGCGAGCGAGAGCTTTCGCTCGGCCTGCCGGTCGGACGCGCGCGCGACGATCATGAGGTCAGCACGGCGCTGGCGCGCCGACAACGTGATGTAGAGGTTCTCGGCATCGGAGTCAGCCGAGGCGATCAGCCCACGTGCGCGATCGATGCCAGCCCGGTCGAGATCGTCGTCCTCGGAGCCGCTTCCCTGGATGAAGAGAACGCCCCGCTCGCGGGCGACGGCGATCGCGTCAGGGCTGAAGTCGAGCACGACAAATGCCTGGCCCGAGACCGAAAACTCCTCGGCAGCCCGGCGGCCGACCCGGCCGTAGCCGCAGATGATGAAGTGGTCTTGAAGCTGTTCGATCATCCGTCGCCGCCGCTTGCTCCTTCGTGCGTCTCCCGTCACCTCACGGGCGACTGCCTCGAGCGTCTGTGCCGCGAGGTAGCCAAAGATAGCCACCCCGGAGAGAGCGAGCGCCACCGTGAGGAGTTCGGCGCCGACCCCACGCGGTCGCGTGTCCAGCCCGGTCAGCGTCGCTGTGACCGCCGTGCGATAGAACGCGTCGTGCCATGCCTCATGGAGGAGCACGTGAAACCCGATGCTCCCGGCGAGGAACACCATCGAGACGAACGCGAGACTCGCCATCGCGCGGCGGGATTCGAGGATGCGCATCTCTCTAGTATCGTGACGGGAGATGAGTGACGACCGCGAGCGGAAGTTCAACCTCCACGTGGAGGCGGAGCATCTCGCCGGAACGTACGCGAATTTCGCAAACGTCAGCTTCTCCGACTACGAGTTCACGATCACATTCGCGCGCATCGATCACGACTCGAAGGGCGAGAACGAGGTCCCGGGCACCGTGGTTTCGCGAGTGAACATGTCTCCCAAGTTCATGCGTGAACTGCTCGACGCGCTCAACGACAGCTGGTCGAAATACTCGACGATCAAGGGCATCAAGGACCTGCCCGAGACACCCGAGACCCCGCCTCGCAACTGAGCGAGCAGGTCACCCCGGGCCCCGATCCCGGTCGCGAGCAGCCATGAGAGTCGCCGTTCTCTCCGACATCCACGCAAACGTCCATGCGCTCGAAGCGGTGCTCGCCGCGGCCGATGCCGACAACGTCGACGCGGTCTGGTGTCTCGGCGACCTCGTCGGCTACGGCCCGCAGCCGAACAGGTGCGTCGCCCTCGTGGCCGAGAGGGCAGCGTTGTGCCTCGCAGGCAACCACGACCTCGCGGCGATCGAGAAGCTCCCTCTCGCCATGTTCAACGGTGATGCGGGCACTGCCGTGCGCTGGACATCCGGGGTCCTCGATCCGGCCGCGCGGGCGTTTCTGAGCGGACTTGCCCCGACCGCGTCGATCGATGGTGTCGAACTGTTCCACGGGAGCCCCCTCGACCCGATCTGGGACTACGTCCTGAGCGAGCACGCCGCAGAGGCGAGCTTCAGGGCAACGACGGCGCCGCTCGTCCTCGTGGGTCATAGCCACGCGCAGCTCGCGCTCTCGTGGAACGGTCGCCGCGTCTCGGGCGGTGTTGCACGGGACGGAGACCGGGTCGCCATCGACCACGGCCGGCATCTGCTCAACCCCGGATCGGTCGGCCAGCCCCGCGACGACGATGCGCGCGCCGCCTGGCTCGTGCTCGACACGACGGCCGGCCACGCCACGTTCCACCGCACGGCGTACCCGGTAGCCGCGACGCAAGCCGAGATCCGGGAGCGCGGGCTCCCTGAGTCGCTCGCGTCGCGCCTCAGCGGCAGCTAGAGCAGCGCGGGGGCCGCAGCGGCAACGGCGGGAGACGCAGCGACGGGCACGAACAGCCCTTCGCCGGTGAGTGCCACCTGGACGGCCTCACGTGCCTTGAAGATTCGCCACTTGACAGTGGGAAGCGTGATCTGGAGAACCTCGCCGATCTCGCCGTAGGAGAGCCCCACCACGTCGCGGAGCAACAGCGCCATCCTCAGATCCGTATTGAGGTGCCCGACCGCGCGCCAGACGGCCTGAACCGTCTCGGAGCGCTCGAAAGGTGGATCCCAGACAGCGACGGGCGCGACACGTGCGAGGTCGAGACCGGTACGCGGGCGTCGCTCGCGAGCTCGGAGCTCGTCGAGCACGCGGTTCTTCGTGACCTGGAACAGCCACGTCGTGAACGTCGAGCGGAGCGCAAACCGCGGGAGCCCCTGATAGACGCGAACGAAGACCTCCTGCGTCATGTCCTCGGCGAGCGTCCGGTCGCCGGTGAGCCGAAGGACGTAGTTGTGCACCGGCGTCTCGTAGGCCCGCAAGATCGTCTCAAACGCCTGTCGATCGCCGCGCTGCGCCCGTCGGAGCACCTCGGGATCGGGCTGCTCGAGCGCCATTGCGCGGAGTGTAACCAGAGAATGTTCGCTCCGTCACAAGCCGCACTGATCTGTAAACGAGCCCGTGAGGTCGGCTACGCGCGGACGAGCGTGCGCCCGGTCATCTCATCCGGGGCGTCGATCCCGAGCAGGTCGAGCGCTGTCGGCACGAGGTCGGCGAGCTCGCCGCCATCACGAACCTCACAGTCGGCCGTCACGATCAGCGGCACGGGGTTCGTCGTGTGCGCCGTGTGCGGCGAGACGCCGTCCGGCTCGAAGAGCTGCTCGGCGTTCCCGTGGTCGGCGGTGATCAGGCAGACGCCGCCCAGCTCGGTGACGCGATCGACGATCATCCCCAGACAGCGGTCGGTCTCCTCGACGGCCGCGACCACGGCGGGCACGATGCCCGAGTGACCGACCATGTCGGGGTTGGCAAAGTTGACGACGGCAAACGCGTAGCCGTTTCCGATCTCCTCGCAGAACTGCTCGGCGACAAGGGCGGCGGACATCTTGGGCGCCAGGTCGTAGCTCGCGACGTCCCGAGGGCTCGGAACGAGAATCCGCGTCTCGCCGCCCCACTCCTGCTCGACGCCACCATTGAAGAAGTAGGTGACATGGGCGTACTTCTCGGTCTCGGCGACGTGAAGCTGGCGCTTGCCGACGCCCGCGAGAATCTCGGCCATCGTGTCGGAGACGGTTCGCTCCGGAAACACGCTGGGGCAGTGCACCTCCGAGCCGTAGCTCGTCATCGTGATGAGGTCGAGCTGCTCGGCGAGCAGAAGCTCCGAGAGCTGCCGACTGCGATCAGGCCGGAAGTTGAAGAAGATGACCGTGTCGCCCGGCTCGATGCGGGGAGTGTCACCGACGACGACCGGCTCGATGAACTCGTCCGTGACGCCGGCGTCGTAGCTCGACTGGATCGCCTCGAGGGCCGATGAGGCGTGCGCGCCTGTCCCATGTCGGATCGCGTCGTACGCGCGCTGCGTCCGCTCCCAGCGCTTGTCGCGGTCCATCGCGTAGTAGCGGCCGACGATCGTCGCAATCCTGTCCTGCGGAAGGGTGGCGATGTCACGGAGACCGGCGCGCGGCGAGACGTCACGGCCGTCGGTGAACGCATGAATCCAGGTCTTCTCGGGGGCAAAGCGCAGTAGCGCTCGCAGGTGATCGATATGCGAGTGAACGCCGCCCTGCGAGACAAGGCCCAGAAGATGCACTCGGCGGCCGCGCTCGAAAGCTGCAAGGAGCGTCGGATCATCGAACAACGACCCATCGCTGATCGCCTTGTCGACCCGCACGAGATCCTGGTAAAGGCGTCGGCCTGAGCCGATCGTGAGATGCCCGACCTCCGAGTTCCCCATCTGCCCGTCGGGAAGCCCGACGGCGGCGCCGGACGCGGCGATCGTCGAGTGCGGAAAGGCCTCCCAGAGGCCGTCGAAAACCGGGGTACTCGCGAGGGCGACCGCGTTACCGGGCCCCGGCGGAGCGCAGCCCCAGCCGTCGAGGATGACGAGCGTTACGAGTGGGACGCTTCGCGACAAATCGTGGCGAACGATTCCACGTCGAGGGAGGCCCCGCCCACGAGCGCACCGTCGACATCGGGCTGCGCTGCGATCTCAGCGGCATTCTCGGGCTTCACCGAGCCGCCGTAGAGCACCGGCACGGCCAGGATCGCCTTGCAGACGGCATGGGCCTCCTGCGCCATCTCCGGGGTCGCGGTCTTGCCGGTACCGATCGCCCAGACAGGCTCGTAGGCGAGCACGAGGTTGTCCCTCTCGGAGACGCCCTCGGCGATCGCTCCGACCTGGCGGCGAAGCACGGCCCCGGTCTCCCCTGCCTCACGCTCGGCCTCGGTCTCCCCGACGCAGGCGATCACCTGGAGGCCGTGAGCGAGGGCTGCGTTGATGCGGGAGACGACGGTCGCGTCGGTCTCGCCGAAATACTGGCGGCGCTCCGAGTGCCCGATCACCGTTCCGTAGACGCCGATCTCGCGCAGCATCGGAGCGGAGATCTCACCCGTGAAGGCCCCGTCGGTGGCCCAGTGGCAGTTCTGCGCGAAGACGCCGATCTCGGTATTCGAGAGCACCTGCACCACGCCCGCTAGAGAGACGGCGGTGGGGCACACGACGACGTCGACGGTGCCGAGGTCTGCCTCACGCAGCGCGCGGCAGAACGCCGCGGCCTCGTCGGGCCCCTTGAACATCTTCCAGTTTCCGGCGATCAGCATGGGCTACTGCTCGGGGATCGCGGCGACCCCGGGCAGCTCTTTCCCTTCGAGCAACTCGAGGGACGCTCCGCCACCGGTCGAGATCCAGGTGATCTGGTCGGCGACGCCCGCCTCGTAGACAGCACGTACGGAGTCGCCCCCACCAACGATGGTAAGGCCTTCACAGTCCGCGACGGCGCGTGCCACAGCGAACGTTCCGTCGGCGAACCGAGGCCATTCGAAGACGCCCATCGGCCCGTTCCAGAAGACGGTCTTCGCATCGGCGATCACGTCTGCAAAGAGCTCACAGGTCTCCGGCCCGATGTCGAGACCGAGCCAGCCGTTCAACGGCTCGTCGTACGGCATGACCTTCGTCGCCGCATCGGCCGCGAACGAGTCGGCGGCAACAACGTCCGTCGGAAGAACGACTTCGAACGTGAACGGATTCTCGTCGCGAACGTCCTCGGCCATCTTGCCGCCGATCAGAACGTGGTCGGCGCGAGCGCCGAGGTTCTGGAGCACCCCGACCTTGTCGGCGACCTTTGAACCGCCCGAGACGATCACGAACGGCCGCGCGACGTCACCGAGCAGCTTGCCCAGGTTCTCGAGCTCTGCGAGCAGGAGCAGCCCGGCGTAGGCCGGGAGGAGCCGAGCGACCCCCTCTGTCGAGGAGTGCGCACGATGGGCGGAGCCGAACGCGTCGTTGACGAAGATGTCGCAGCCCTCGGCGAGCTCTGCCGCGTAGCCGGGGTCGTTCTTCGTCTCCCCCGCGTTGAATCGGGTGTTCTCGAGAACGGTGACGCGGTCGTCACCGACAAGCTCGGCGAGCCGGGCCCGAACGGGATCCATGGCGTACGTCGCCCGATCCTCATCTGTCTTCGGCCTGCCGAGATGCGAGCACACCCGGATCTCGGTGGCGCCCGCGTCGATGAGGTAGCGGAGCGTCGGGAGCGACGAGCGGATACGCGCGTCGTCTGCGACGGCCCCGTTCTCGAGCGGAACGTTGAGATCGGCACGGACGAGAACGACCTTGCCTGCGACCTCGGCGTCGCGAACGGAACGCGGGAGTCTCACTGAGCTAGCCCGCGAGCTTGTTCACGAGGTCGACCAGCCGGCACGAGTAACCCCACTCGTTGTCGTACCACCCGAAGATCTTCACGACATTGCTGCTCGTCATCGTGAGCTTGCTGTCGAAGATGCACGAGTACTGCGACTGGTTGATGTCGCTCGACACGATCGGGTCGGACGTGTACTGGAGGATGCCGGCGAGCGGGCCCGATGCAGCCGCGGCCGCAAACGCCTCGTTGACCTCGGTGATGCTCGCCTCACGCGAGACAATCGCGGTGAGGTCGGTCAGCGAGCCGGTCGGGACCGGGGCGCGAACAGCGACGCCGTCCAGCTTGCCGGCAAGCTCCGGAAGCACCGCGCCGATCGCCTTGGCGGCGCCGGTCGAGGTCGGGATCAGGTTAAGCGCGGCAGCGCGGGCACGGCGAAGGTCGTCGTGCGGCATGTCCTGCAGACGCTGGTCGGCCGTGTAGGCGTGGATCGTGGTCATCAAGCCGCGCTCGATCGAGAACGTGTCGTTGAGCACCTTCACCATCGGGCCGAGGCAGTTTGTCGTGCACGACGCGTTCGAGATGATGTGGTGGCTGTCGGGGTCGTACTTCTCGTCGTTGACGCCGAGTGCGAGCGTGATGTCCGGATCGGTTGCAGGAGCAGAGATGACGACCTTCTTGGCACCCGCGTCGAGGTGCTTCTGGGCACCTTCGCGATTGGTGAAGAAGCCGGTCGACTCGAGGACGACATCGACGCCGAGCTCGCTCCACGGCATCGCTGCCGGGTCACGCTCGACAAGGAGCTTGATGCTGTGGCCCGCGGCGTGGAGCACGCCGTCCTCGACAGTGACGTCACCGTCGAGCGGTCCGAGCAGCGAGTCGTACTTGAGCAGGTGCGCCATCGTCTTGGCATCACCAAGGTCATTCGCTGCGACGATCTCGAAGTTCGCGTCGCGTGTCAGCGCTGCGCGGAAGAAGTTGCGGCCGATGCGGCCAAATCCATTGATTCCAACCCGTGTTTTCGCCATGCCCGGGACTCTAGTCGGGAGTGCGCTGCCACGTTCGGGGGAACCGTTCGCTCAGGTGCCGGAGGCGGCGATGCCATAGAGGCCGCCGAGCTTCTCTCGGAGGTAGCGAACGTACGGCTCGGGATCGATCTCCGTGGTTCCGATCGCCCGCTCAAGCGTCTCGGACGGCGTGAACTTGCGGCCGTGGCGGTGGAGCCTGTCGCGCAGCCACTCGCGCAGCGCGCCGAACTCGCCGCGTTCGAAGTCGTCGGAGAGCCCCGGGAGCTCTGCGGAGATCCGCTCCCAGAGCTGCGCGGAGATCAGGTTCCCGAGCGCGTACGTCGGGAAGTACCCGATCGACCCACCGGCCCAGTGCGTGTCCTGGAGCACCCCATGGGTGTCGTCAGGAGACTCGATACCGAGGTACTCCCACATGCGGCGGTTCCACTCCTCGGGCAGCTGCTCGAGCGGGAACGACCCGGCCAACAGCTCCTGCTCGAGCTCGAAACGCAGAATGATGTGCAGGTTGTAGGTCGCCTCGTCGGCCTCCACGCGGATGAGCGTCGGCGCTACCGCGTTGATCTCGCGGTACCACGCGTCGACATCGATCCCCGCCAGCGCCTCGGGATAGAGCTCCTGGAGACGAGGGTAGAAGAACCGCCAGAACGGCAGCGACCGGCCGACGAGGTTCTCCCACATCCGGCTCTGCGACTCATGCAGCCCGAGCGACGTGCCACGTGCGAGCGGGGTCCGCTCGAAGGCGCGATCGATCTGATGCTCGTAGAGGCCATGCCCGCACTCGTGCATCGTCGCGAACAGGCCGTCGAGGCTCGAGTTGGTGTAGCGGGTCGTCAGCCGGATGTCGTCGATCCCGGCGCCGGTCGCGAACGGATGGACCGTCGAGTCGATGCGCCACGACTGGTCGTCATAGCCGAAGCGGCGGATCACCTCGAGCTCGAAGACCTTCTGCAGCTCGATCGGAAACGTCCGGGCCGGCACGGGCTGGTCGGCGGCTGCCGCCGCGACCTCCTTCACGAGCGGCGCCTGGTGCTCCTTGAGGTAGTCGAAGAGGGTGCGCACCTCCGCGGTCTTCATTCCGCGCTCGTAGTCGTCGAGCACGACGTCGTACGGCTCGGCGAAATCACCGTCGAAGCAGTCGATGTACCGCTTGCGAAGATCGAGGTTGCGGCGCAGTGCCGGCAGGAAAGCGGCGAAGTCGTTCGTCTTACGCGCCTCGACCCAGACGGGGATCGCGAGGGACGACGACCGCGACATCTCGGCACGAAGATCGCCCGGAACCCTGCGTGCCTTCTGCCAGTCCTTCCGGACGACGCGGACGAGGCTCGCCTCGAACGAGTCGTACTCGTGGCTGGACTCGAAGCCTTCGAGACGGTCGAGCAGCCGGCCGATCTCGGGGTCGGTGAACTTCTCGTGCGCGATCCGACCGATGGTGGCGAGCTGCTCCGCCCGGACAGCAGCGCCACGTGGCGGCATCTTGACCTGCTGGTCCCAGCCGAGAACGGCGCCCGCCCGCCCCAGGTCGTTGATCTCGGCCAGTCGGGCCCGGAGCTCGTCGAAGTCCGAGGTCACGGAGTGAAACGCTAGCGCACCGACGGCGTATCCGGGCTGGAGCGCTGGCTGTCCGCAATCCCCCTGAGAGTGGCCATTCGGCTGTGCGCAGCCGCCTTCGTGATCGGCGGCTCGCAGCGTGCTGCGAGCTCACCGAGCGAGTCGGATGGGTGGCGGATCCGCAGCGCTGCGATCTCATGGAGGCGCGGCGGCAGCGAGCCGAGATCGAGAAGCCGCAGCGCAGCGAGCTGCTCCTGGGCGGCCTGGACGGTTCGCTTCGCGTTTGCCTCGTCAGCGTTCGCGAGCCTGTTCGCGTCGGAGCTCGTCGCCGCCAGGACGGCATGGCGGTCGAGACGCAGCGCGATCTCGCTCGCACCGGCGACAGCGAGGAGGTCGGCGACCGTCTCACCACCCTTGGCGTACGCGACGGCATGAGAGCGCCGCTGCACCGTCCGCAGCACGATCCCCTCTCGTGCAGCGGCGTCCGCGAGCAGCTCCGCCCCCTCGAGGTTGCCAGCGCGCAGCTCGAGCTGCACGGCCTTTGGCCCCGAGATCGAACCCCCGCCGAGCAAGGCTCCGCGAAGGTACGCACCCCGGCAGCACGAGCGCCCGATCACCTGTTTCGGAGGGCGCTCGAGCGGCGCACCTCGCGCCGAGAGGACGCCGGCCTCGCGCAAGACGTCGCGGGCGCCGCCCGACACGACGACGTGAAGCTGGTATCGGGTCGCCCGGTCGAAGGCACGCCGGTGGTATGTCCGGATCTCGGCGGGGACGCCGAGATCGCGCAGGAGCTGGAATGCCCGGCGGGCAGCAGCGGCACTGCCGAGGTCGAGATGCACCGCGAGCTCCCCGTGTCCGCGGAGGTGCCACGCGCCTGCGCCATGGAAGAGCGCCGACAGCTCCGCCAGACGGCAGCAGCGGCGACGGGGCGCGATCGAGGCGAGCTCGTCGCGCAGATCCTCAGAGAACGACACCCTCGAGCGCGAGCAGCCGCCGCTTGTAGTCGAGGCCGAGCGAGCCGTACGAGCCGATCCCGCCGGCAGCAACGACGCGATGACAGGGAACGAACAGGGCGAGCCGGTTGCGAGCGCAGAACGTCCCCGCCGCACGCGCAGCACCCGGGCGCCCGGCGAGTGGGTGCCGGGAGCCGCCAGATCCGGCTGGACGCGCGGGCCGCGAGAGCTCTGACCAGACGACAGTCTCCCCGTCGAGCCAGACCTCACCTGTCCCCCCGTCGTCCGCGTCATACCGAACGAGCCTCGGCGCCATCACGCGATGTTGTAGCGTCGAGCCGTCATGGCGCGCCGAGGTCTGATGCGAAACTACGCTCCGCTTCTCGGGTACGTCTACGTCGTGCTCGGCGTCCTCGCGCTCGCGCTCGGCACGACGCACGGACGGATCGCCACCGCGCTCTTCACGTGTGCCGCCTTCGCGTTCCTCTGGTTTCTCGGCAGCCTCCACGCGCGGATCATCCGTTACGACCCGGATGGGTTCTTCGCGAGCATCGTACTTCTCGGCGGCGCCTCGCTCGTCGCGCTCCAGGCGGCCGCGCTCGAGGCGCGGGCAGCTGAGATCGCCGCACCGACCGCCGCGAGCGCAGCCACCGTGATCATCGGCTCGTCGCTTGCCGGACTCAGCGCACGGAAGGTCGACAAGCGGTTCGGACGGCTCGGAGTCGCCGGTGGCGTCATCGTGCTGGTCGTCGGGCTCGCCGAGGCGCTTGGCGACTGGACGTTCGTCGGCTCGACCTTCTGGGCCTCGTCACTCGGCTTCTTCGTGTGGGTGCTCGTCACAGCCACCTACCTCATCCGCAAGTGAGCGGACATGCTCTGTTCCGGCCCCCGGCGGCAAGGAACGAGCACGTGCGCGGGTTCGACCCGGGCAGCCCCGAACGCGCCTCCCTGAACCGCCGCATCGAGCAGATGCGGAGCGAGCGACTGGAGATCCCGCTCGTGATCGGCGGGAAGGACATCGCGACCGGCAATCTCGCAACGGCCGTGATGCCGCACGACAGCAGCCACGTGCTCGCCGACGTCCACCAGGCCCGTGCCGAGCACGTCGAGCTCGCGATCCGCGCATCGACCGACGCGTGGGCCGACTGGTCACGCTGGCCGTGGGAGGAGCGGGCCGCCGTGTTCCTGCGGGCGGCAGAGCTGCTCGCCGGGCCCTGGCGCGACACGATCGTGGCCGCCACCATGCTCGGCCAGTCGAAGACCGCCCACCAGGCCGAGATCGACGCCGCTGCCGAGCTGATCGACTTTCTCCGGTTCAACGTCGAGTTCATGACGCGGATGTACGCGGAGCAGCCTGTCTCCTCCCCGGGAGTGTGGAACCGGCTCGAGTACCGGCCGCTCGAAGGGTTCGTCCTTGCCGTCTCGCCGTTCAACTTCACTGCGATCGGCGGGAACCTGACGAGCTCGCCCGCGCTGCTTGGAAATGTCGTTCTCTGGAAGCCCGCCTCGACGGCGATGCTCTCGTCGTACTACGTGATGCGCCTCTTCCAGGAGGCAGGTCTGCCCGACGGTGTCATCAACATGATCCCCGGATCGGGTGCCGTCATCGGCGGGGCGGCGCTCTCGAGCCGCGAGCTCGCGGGCGTCCACTTCACGGGCTCGACCGGCGTGTTCAACAGCATGTGGGCGACCATCGGCTCCGACGTCGGGCGGTACCGCAACTATCCGCGGATCGTCGGCGAGACGGGCGGCAAGGACTTCATCGTCGCCCACGCCTCGGCAGACGTCGACGCGCTCGTTGCGGCGATCATCCGCGGCTCGTTCGAGTATCAGGGGCAGAAGTGCTCTGCAGCCTCCCGCGTGTACGTCCCGACGAACCTCTGGCCCGAGGTGCGAGAGCGCCTCGCGGCCGAGACGGCGACGATCGTGATGGGTGACGTCGCCGACTTTCGCACCTTCATGGGCGCGGTGATCGACGCGAACTCGTTCGCGATCCAGCGCGACGCGATCGCCGAGGCGCGCCGCCATCCGGATACGGCGATCGTCGCAGGCGGCGGGACAGACGACTCACACGGCTTCTTCGTCGAGCCGACGATCATCGAGACGCGTGACCCGACGTTCCGGCTTCTCCGCGACGAGCTCTTCGGGCCGGTCGTGACGACCTTCGTCTACGACGAGCACCGCTGGGACGAGACGCTCACCCTGGTCGATGAGACCGCCCCCTACGGGCTCACGGGCGCCGTGTTCGCCGACGACCGCGCCGCCGTCACGCAGGCCAGGGAACGCCTCCGCTACGCCGCGGGCAACTTCTACGTGAACGACAAGCCGACGGGAGCCGTCGTCGGGCAGCAGCCGTTTGGAGGCTCGCGCGCCTCCGGCACGAACGACAAGGCCGGATCGATGTGGAACCTGATCCGCTGGGTCTCGCCGCGCACGATCAAGGAGACGTTCGTGCCCCCGCCGGACTACCGGTACCCGTTCCTCGACTCCTGACCGTCAGACGTTGAAGACCCAGGCGACTGCGGTCGCCGCGCTCGCCGTCCGCGCGTAGGCCACCGCGACATGGCGCCCGCGCGCAAGCTCGGTGAGCGGCGCGCCGTAGATCGTGCCGCTTGTCGGCGAGCCGGCACCCTTGGCCACGAGAGCGCCTCCGTCGATCCATAGCCCGGTGTCGACGAGACGGGTCGGCGCCGAGACAGCGGCGGCAACCTGCGGCTGCAGCGGAGCGCGCGCTCCCGGCGCAGGCCCGAGGATCTCGACCTTCACGCTGCCCGTCGTCTCTGGCTGCCAGTGGCCTCCGATGAGATGGAACGCGACGGCCGACGCGTGGTTCCCAGATCGTGTCTCGACCACCGCCCAGGACGTCTCCTGGAACAGCGTCCTGACGGTGCCCGCGAGGCTCGGGGCCGTCTTGATGAGCGCCTGCATCGCATCGGCGACGTTGGGTGCGCTCTGCTGCGTTGTTGCTGCCGGCTGCGACGACGAGGAGCCGCCGCAGCCGGCCAGCGCGACCGTGAATGCCAGGACGCCGAGAAGACGCGTGCGCGTTCGGATCACGGTCGGCGCGCCCACTACCGCCCAAGCCCCCGGATCGCTTCGAGCAGCTCGCGATGCCGGCGCTCCTCGTCGCTCGGGCCGCTCTCCTCCACCGGCTCCTTCGGCATCCGGGCCGTCACCACCTGGATCGGCTTGACGACGAAGAAGAACACGGCGGCGGCGATCGAGACAAACTTGATCAGGTCGGTGATGAACGTTCCGTACTGGAACACCGACCGGTGAATCGTGAACGTCAGGCTCGAGAAGTCGGGCTTACCGACGATCGCCGCCACGATCGGCATGACGAGATTGCCGACGAGCGAGTTGACAACCGCGGCGAAGGCAACGCCAATGACGAACGCGACTGCGAGTTCGACAAGGTTGCCACGCATGAGGAAGTTCTTGAATTCGGTGACGAGCGACGACATCGGCTTCCCTTCCTGAGAGTCGAAACGGCACGCAGCGCGCACCGCCTCTCCGACTATAGGCAGCACGGTGGACGCATCGGGCGCACGCCTCGCTCAGCTGCCACCGCTGCGATGGAGCTGTGCGTGGATCCGACGCGCAGTCGCTGCCGGAAGGCCAGGCACCCCTTCGAGCTCCTCGGCACTTGCGGCAAGCACCCGCTCGGCCGAGCCGAAGTGACGTAGCAGCGCGCCACGACGTGCAGGCCCCACTCCTTCGATCTGGTCGAGCATCGACTCGCGTGCACCGCCGTCTCGCCGCTGGCGATGAAACGTGATCGCGAACCGGTGCGCCTCATCGCGCACCCGGCGAAGGAGCTGAAGCCCCGGTGAGTGCTCGGGGAGCAAGATCGGCTGCGACGAGCCGGGCACGAACACCTCCTCGATCCGTTTTGCGAGCGCAATCACGGCGACGCGCGGGAGGTCGTGGTGGTCCATCGCTGCGAGAGCCGCGCTGAGCTGTCCCTTGCCACCGTCAATCACCACCAGGTTCGGTGTGGCGGCAAACGACGCGTCGTACTCCTGATCGGCAACCCCGGCATCGAGGCGCGCGAACCTGCGCGCGACGACCTCTGCCATCGCGGCAAAATCGTCCTGCCCCTCCTGGTTGCGGATCGCGAACTTTCGGTAATGCGCCTTCTTCGGCACGCCGTCCTCGAGCACGACCATCGAGCCTACGATCTCGCGGCCCTGCGTATTCGAGATGTCGAAACACTCGATCCGGAGCGGGAGCGCCTCGAGGTTCAGTGTCTCGCGTAGCTCCTCGAGGGCCTCGACACGCCGGAGCCTGGTGGACTCGGCCACGAACGTCTCGGAGGCGAGCGCGAGCTCGGCGTTTCGGCCCGCGAGCTCCTGGAGCCTCCGTTTCTCCCCGCGTTCGGGCGCACGCACCTCGACGCGCGAGCCCCGCAACTCGGAGAGGAACGCTTCGAGCGGTGCGAGATCGGCCGTGCCCCTGGGGACGATGAGCTGCGGCGGGATCGACGGCGCAGACCCGTAGTACTCGAGGCAGAACGTCTCGAGAACCTCGGTCAGATCCGCGCCGGTCGCGTTCTCGAGCTGGAAGGCGTGGCGGTCGACCATGCGTCCCGCACGGAGGGGAAACACCTGGACGGCGGCGTGCCGCGGTCCGAGCGCGATCCCGATCACGTCCATCGTCTCGCTCGAAGCACGCTCGACCCCCTGCCGCTCGGTCAGTCGCTCGACGGCCTGGAGGCGGTTGCGATAGCGCGCCGCGTCTTCGAAGCGCTCCTCGGCCGCCGCCTCGCGCATCTGACGGTCGAGCTCCGTTCGGATCGACCGGTCGTCGCCGGCAAGGAACTCGATCACCTGGTCGATGACGGCCCGGTAGTCGGCCTTCGACACGTACCCGACGCACGGAGCGAGGCAGCGCTCGATGTGGAGGTCGAGGCACGGGATGCCGCTGCGCCGGCCGGGCTTCGGCCCCTCGCACGGCCGGTAGCGAAAGACGCGATTGAGGACATCGAGCGTCTCGCGCACCTTCTTGGCGTTCGCGTACGGGCCGAAGTACTCGACGCCGCGGCGGTGGCGCTCTCGGGTGAACATCACCCGGGGGTACTCGTCGCCGACGGTCACGGCGATGTACGGAAACGACTTGTCATCGCGAAGACGCACGTTGAACGGCGGCCGGTGGCGCTTGATCAGGTTCTGCTCGAGATGGAGCGCCTCGACCTCGGTTCCGGTGACGATCGTCTCGATGTCGGCAACCCGCTCAACGAGCTGGTCGATGCCGATGCGGTTGTCGCTCCGATGCGCCTGGAAGTACTGGCGCACCCGTGAGCGCAGTGACTTCGCCTTCCCGACGTAGAGGACGTCTCCCGCCTCGCCACGGAACAGGTACACCCCCGGCGCTGCAGGAAGCTGCTTCAGCCGGATCTCTCGCGTGGTCGCGGCCGGCCCGGAGTCGCTCATCTCGCTCAGGGTAGCGGCGCACCTGTCCGGAAACGGCTTGCCTGTCTATCCTCGAGAGCATGCGGCGCGGACCGATCCTGGCCGGGGGAGCCGTGGCGGTCGGCGTCCTCGGAGCTGTCGCGGCGCTGGGCCTCGACCGACCGGATCGAACGGGCGCCGCAGAGGCGCCCGCCATCGGCATCACGAGCCCGGCTCGTCCGCATCCACTCGTTGTCGGCGGTGTTGAGGACGCCGCGAAGTGGAGCGATCCGGGCCTCGCGATGCACCTCGCCGCCCGGGCGGGGTTCGGCGCCATCGTTCTCAGCTCAGTCTGGTCTCCGCCGTTGACCGCGCCCGACGGGCCCGAGATCGAGCGGCTCCGCGCTGCCGTCAATGCGGCCCGTCGTCGGCACATCGAACCGGTCGTCGCCGTGTACTCGTTCGGCCGCAACACACCGGTCGGCCAGCGCCGCCGCGATCAGTTCGTCACCTACGCGGCCTCCATCCTCCACGCGATCCCACAGATACGAACGATCAGCATCGGCAATGAGCCAAACAGCTCGCTCTTCTGGCGACCGCAGTTCGACAGCCTTGGGCACGACAGCGCAGCTCAGAGCTATCTCCGAATCCTGACCGAGGCCTACGACCGACTAAAGGCCGCCAATCCGAGGCTCACGGTCATCGGTGGGTCGCTTGCTGCACGGGGCATGGACGATCCCCGCGCACGCCGCCGGTCGCACTCGCCGACCGCGTTCATCCGCGATCTGGGTACCGCGTATCGCTCGAGCGGCCGACGGCGCCCGGTGATGGACCTCTTCTCGCTGCACCCCTATCCCGAGAACTCCAGCATCCTCGCGAACGTCCCGCACCCGCACTCGACCGCGCTCGGCATAGCTGACTACGGGCGGCTTGTCGGCCTCCTGGCTACTGCGTTCGGCGCGCCGCCGGGGATCGTCTACGGCGAGTACGGCGTCGACACCCGCGTGCCCGCCTCGGCCTCACACCTCTATCGCGGGGTTGAACCTGCAGCGGAACACCCCGTGCCAGAGGCGGCGCAGGCGGGAGACTACGAGCTTGCGATCGCGATCGCCGCGTGCCAGCCGCTGGTGCGAATGCTGATGTTCTTCCACGTCACCGACGAGGCCGACCTTCGCGCTCTCCAAACGGGCCTCTACTACCCGAACGACCGTCCAAAGCAGAGCCTCGCCGCTGTCGCACCGTTCGCGCGGGCGGCGAAATCCGGCCAGCTAGAGTGTTCGCGATGAGCGAGCACTCGAGCGGTCAGTACGTCGCCTACACGTTCTTCCGGATCAGCCCGGAGTGGCGCCGTCTGCCCGAGGAGGAGCGCGCCGCCGCCAAGGCGGAGTTCGCCGACGTGATCGACTCGTTCGGCTCGCGCTACGACTACCTCAGCGCCTACTCGACAACCGGCGTCCGTCCCGAGTGCGACTTCTTTCTCTGGAAGATCACGCAGCGGTACGAGGACCTCGGTGAGCTCGGAGCAGCGCTGAACGGCACCTCGCTCGCCGGCTGGCTCGAGACGCCGTACTCCTACCTCGCGACGTCGAAGGCATCGCAGTACACGATGGCGCGCCGCCCGCGGAAGATCACACCGAAGAGCTCCCCCTACCTCGTCGTCTACCCGTTCGTGAAGATCCGTCCGTGGTACGCACTCCCCGAGGAAGACCGGCAGCGGGCGATGAACGAGCACATGCGCGTGGGCGCCGAGTTCCCGACGATCCACAACCACACGACATACTCGTTCGGGATCGACGACCAGGAGTTCATGACGGTCTTCGAGTGCGATGAGCCCTCCGACTTCATGCACCTGATGCTCACGCTGCGCGAGAGCGAGGCGTCGAGCTATACCGAGCGCGACACACCGATCTACGTCGGGCAGAAGATGGACATCCGCTCTGCGCTCGACCGTCTCGACGGCGCGGGCGC
>JBAWZV010000018.1:0-15579 GCA_037142875.1 Actinomycetes bacterium
CATGGTAAGGAGGGGGTCAACGGTTCGAGTCCGTTAGAGGGCTTCGGATTACCCCAGAGGATCGGGGTTCCTGGTACTCCGGGGTGGTGTCCATGAGCGAGGTCGTTACCCTCGCGACGGGCGCACAGGCGCGGAGGTGCGCCGCGAGAAGAGCGGGACGAACCGGTGCGCGAGCGGGCCGATGGCGACCAGGTAGAGCACGGTGCCCGCGCCAACGGTCCCGCCGAGCATCCAGCCCAGGCCGAGGACGACGACCTCGATGACCGTGCGGACGAGGCGCAGCGAGCGCCCGGTGCGGCGTGCAAGGCCGGTCATGAGTCCGTCACGGGGCCCCGCGCCGAGACCCGCGCCGATGTAGATCCCCGTGGCAACACCGTTCAGGAGGATCCCCCCGACACAGCACGCCCAGCGGGCTATGGAGCCATGAACCGCGGGAACGAGGGTGAGAACGACGTTCATCGTCAGTCCGAGCAAGACGGTGTTGCTGATCGTTCCAACACCGGGGCGTTCGCGCAGAGGGATCCAGATCGCGAGCACCGCGATCGCGACGATGATCGACCAGGTGCCGATCTGGATGCCCGTGTGGCGCGCGAGCCCCTGATGGAGCACATCCCACGGGGCGACTCCCTCGCGACTGAGGACGAGCAGCGCGGCGCTCGTTCCGAGAAGGACGAGACCCACAACAAGCTGCCCGAGCCGTGAGCGACGGGCGTCCACCGGAAGTGAGAGCAGGAGCGATCGCGCAGACGGGAGCTGGATCCACGGCAGTGCGGAGATCGACTCCAGGCGCGCCGGCCCGCCCTCGGTCTCGAATACCGGGCGAAGAGGCGGGGGTAGCTGGCGAGAGGACTCCACTCCCACAGGTTGCCGACCGCAATAGATAAGCACAAACGATGTTTTCTAACACTGTCAGTTAGAGTTTCTAACCATGCTCGATGTGCGCCGACTCCGAGTCCTCCGAGAGGTTGCGATCGCGGGCTCGATGGCCGGTGCGGCGAGGGCGCTCTCCTTCACCCCGTCGGCCGTCTCCCAGCAGATCGCCGCCCTCGAGCAGGAGGCCGGAGTCACGCTCCTCGAACGCCGCGGCCGCGGCATCACGCTGACGGACGCAGCCCGCGCGCTCGTGACGCGCACAGAGGCGATCCTCGCGGAGCTTGCCCGGGCCGATGCCGATCTCGACGCTGTCAAACATGCGGCGCTCGGCTCGCTCTCGATCGGTGCCTTCCCCACCTCGGGGACCTGGCTCGTCCCTTCCGCACTGCGCGCGTTCAGCTCCCGACATCCCGAGGTGCAGGTCCGGCTCACCGAGCTCGAACCAGAGCGCAGCCTGCCGATGCTCGCACGGGGGGAGCTCGACCTCGCAATCGCGTTCGAGTGCGACCTCGTTCCCCTTTCGCCCGGCCACTACGAAGAGGAGACGCTCTTCAGCGAACCGATGTGCATCGTCCACGCCCCCGACCGCCCTGACCGGTCAGGTGGCCCGATCGACCTCGGATCACTCGGAGAGGAGCGGTGGATCGTTCCCGCAGCCGGAACCGCGATCCACGAGTTCACGGTCAGGGCGTGTCAGGCAGCGGGCTTCGAGCCCCAGATCGCCTCGATCTGGACCAACTTCCAGGTCGTGCAGAGTCTGGCCGCGCAGGGCTTCGGTGTGGCATTCGTGCCCGAGCTCGCACTCTCCCCGCCACGCCAGGGTGTCGTCGTCCGCAAGACGACGTCATCCCTCGACCGCCGAGTGTTCGCAGCCTGGCGCCCGGGAAGCTCCCGGGCTCCACTCATCACAGCGATCGTCCAGGCCTTTCGTGACACCGTGAGAACCCGGCTGTGACAGCTGCGCAGTCCACGCGAAGACCCCTCCGCCTCAGCGGTCTAGGTGGTGCTTGCCGGGCCGATCCGCCCGTCGACGATCCTCACGACGCGGTCCGCGTAATGGGTGATCCGGTCGTCGTGCGTCACGATGATCGCCGCCGTGCCGCGCGCCTTCATCTCCTCGCGGATCAGACGAACGACCTGGTCACCGAGCTCGGTGTCAAGCGCTGAGGTTGGCTCGTCGAAGAGAACGAGCGACGGCTCGTTCATCAGGGCCCGGCCGATCGCCACGCGCTGTCGCTGGCCGCCCGAGAGCTGCCCCGGAAGGTTCGCCGCCCGGTCGTCGAGACCAAGCTCGGCAAGGAGCTGGTCGGCACGCGCCCGCGCCTTCGCACCCGTGCGTCGGCCGATCTCATCCACCACGAGCAGGTTCTCGCGCGCGGTGAGAAACGGGATCAGGTTCACGGTCTGGAAGACGAAGCCGACGGCCTCGCGCCGAACGCGCGTCAGCTCCTTCGGCTCGTACCGCGTGATGTCCTCGCCGCCGACGACGACGGTGCCCGCCGTCGGGGCGAGCAGCGCTCCCGCGATCGAGCAGAGCGTCGTCTTGCCGGAGCCAGACGGGCCGACGAGCGCGACGATCTCGTCGGCGCCAACGGTGAGGTGCACGTCGTCGAGGGCAACGATCTCCTCTCCGCCGACGACGTAGGTCTTGCGCACCCCTTCCAGGCGGAGGGCCTCGTTACTCACTGCTCGCCTCCGATCGCCGATGCCGGGTCGATCCGGAGGATACGGCGCAGCGAGAAGACACAGCCTGCGACCGCTGCAACCAGCAGGTAGGCGGTGCTCGTCGCCAGGCGCTGCGCGGTGGCGACGAACGGGATCGAACCGGGAGGGATCGCCGCGGCAAGGGCGAGTGATGCGGCGATCGCGAGGGTCGACGCGACAGCCGTGACCGCGACCGCCTGCACCAGAACGCCCTCGAACAGGGTGCGCGAGCTTGCACCGAGCGCCTTGAGCACGCCGTAGAGCGGCGTGCGCTCGACGGTGATGAGCGCAAAGAACAGTGCGATCACGATCACACCGATCAAGACGGTGATCCAGATGATCTGGTCGAAGACCGTCTGCTGCTGCGACAGGCCCGGGAGCACCGCGATCGCCTGCGGAACGGTCAGGGTGTGCGTGGCCCCGCTCGTCGCGGCGTCGATCGCAGCCGGCCTGGCAAGCGCCCCTGCAAGGACGAGCGCCTGCACGACGTCCGAGCCGGCCCGCTCAGACGGGCGGCTTGCGGAGAGGACAGCGCGCCACGTCGTCAGGGAGCCCCAGAGCGTGCCCTGCCCGGAGAAGCGGATGTCGGAGGCGAAGCCGACGACGGTGACGGGCGTTCGGGCCGGGCCAAGCCGAACCACGGTGCCGAGGCCGACTCCCTCGGAACGGAGCGAGGTGTCCGCAATCACGCCACGCCCGGCCGGCGCCAGACGAGGGAGCCCGCGCGGCGCGAGCTCGTAGCCGAAGAGGACGACCGGCACGATGTCCCGCGTGCCGCGGCCGGGGATACTCGCACCAAGCTGGACGCTTCCGAGCCCCCCGGCAGTCCCGCCCGCGGCGCGTTCGACCGCCCGCCGAGCCGCAGGCGTGATCCGACTCCGCACGAGCGAGTCCTGCGCTGTCGCCGAGTAGACGATCAACGAGCCCCGCTGCGCGCGGTAGGCGCCGGTGCTGCCCGCGGTCAGCCCGTCGAGGAGACCGCCCAGGAGCATCAGCAGGCTCGCAATGAGCGTCAAGATCGCGGTCGCAGCCACGAACCGCCCTGGGCGCCGGACGAGCTCACGCAGCGCCAGCTTCACCGCCCACCACCCCCTGTCGTCGCCTCGACCGGGTCGATCCGGAGCACCCGGCGGGCAGCCACCATGGCGCTCAGCACGCCCAGGCCAAGCAGGAGCGCTGCCCAGATGAGAACGCTGCGTGGGTCGAAGCGAAGCACGAGGCTGCCCACGGTCGTCTGCGAGAGCGGAGCGTAGAGGAGCGTGCCGAGCGCGATCCCACCGCCGACGATCGCGAACACCTGGAGCAGCAGGGACGACAGGAGCCTGCGCGGCTCCGCCCCGATCGCGTGAAGGAGCGTCAACGAGCGCGACTTCTGGAACGTCACGATCAGGAAGAACAGGCCGGTCACAAGCGGAACGACGAGGGCGAAGAGCGCAAAGATCAGCTGGAACGACTGCCTCACCTGCGCAACCCCTGGCGTCTTCTCCGCCGCCTGACTCCGGGTGAGCGCGTCGGCCTGCGGCAGCGCGGCGTTGATCCGCTGCGCGAGCGTCGCGGCCGAGACGCCCGCCACCGGCCTGGCGGCAATCGCCCCGGGCAGCATCGCGCCCGCGTCCGGATTGACAGCACGACTCGCTGCGGCAAGGTCACTCCAGCCGACAAAGAGCGTCGGGGTCACCTGGATCTGAGCGTCCGCAGCAAGGCCGACAACCGTGATGGTGGGTGAGCTCCCCGGCCCGAGGATCCGGACCTGATCACCGAGCGCGAAGTCCTGGGCGCTCCCGACAGCCTCGCCAGCGCGACGAGGCAGCCGGCCCGCCGTGAGCGAGCCAGGACCGCCGAGAGCGGCATCTCGATAGGCGAAGAGCGCCGCGTTCGACGCGTCACCGCCATTCACAGACGCGGTGAACGTGCGCTGGGCGATCGGTGCCGTCGCGGCGACGCCCGGAACGCGCGCGATCGCCAGCGCCAGCGCGGGCTCCACGACGCTCCCCTGCAACGTCCGCTGACCGTCGACCGAGTACACGAGCACGGGCGCCGACTGTGTCCGGATCGCGCCCACGAACCCGGTGATCAGCCCGTTCTGCAGCGCCTGCTGGACGAGGATCAAGAACGTCAGAAGCGATACCGCGGTGACCAGGAGCGCGAAGCGCGCCTTCGCACGACGGATCTCACGCACTGCGAGGAACATCTCGGACTGTCCCGCCTTTCTCGTTCGTCACCGGATTGTGCCGAAGCGCAGCCAGACGTTCGACGGGACGGCGAGCCAGGTCGCTCATATCGCCAACCGGGTGGTCGCAGCTGGCATGCCGTCCACCCTATGCCTCGACCATCTCCTCGGCGGATCGACGTTCGCGGTCACCTCGCACCCGTAGCTCGGTCTAGTATGGAAGCACTCTTCGTCTGGAGGTTCGATGGCTCGCACACAGGTTGAAGTCGTGCTTTCTGATCTCTCCGGTGTCCAGATCCCGGAGGGGGCCGGTGCGCTCGTCACGGTGACGTACAACGACGGCCGGCCGACGGCCAAGCTCGACGTCACGGACGCCGAGATCGGCGCGTTCCTGTCGGGCCGCGGAGGTAGCGGCAAGTCATCGGCGCCAGCAACCAAGCGGCGCGGACGCACGTGGACGCCGGAGCAGAAGGCCGCTCAGGCGCAGCTGCTGCGCGACCGCCATGCGGCCCGCAAGGCGGCAGAGGCTGGAGCCGCAGAGGTCACGCCGGCGACGCCGACGCACGACGGGGTGCGCGACGCCGACCCGCCGTCACCGTACGGCCCCTGACGACAGCGAGTCGTTATTCGAGCTGACTGCGGCCGAGGGCTACGCGCGCGACGGACAGGGCAGGCTCAGCCGACGAGCTTCCAGCTTCGCCCGGCGTTGCTGCTCTTCCACAGCGACCGGTCGTACCCGACGGCGTAGACGACCGCGGGATCGGCCGAGGACCAGGCAACCGGGCCGAACATCACCTTCGAGCGAAGCGCAGGCTGCCAGCTCCGACCTCCATCGTCCGAGACGGCGATGCCACGGCTCGCTGCAACAAGCCGGTTCGGGTCGGCCGGGTCGGCGGCGAGCCCCATCACCATTCCCGTCGCGGTGTGAAGCCAGTGCTTCCCGGTCGCGCTCGTGAAGATGCCACGCGACATGTCGCCGACAACGAGATGGCCCGACGCGGAGACCGCGACCGGCATCATCCCGCCGTTCACGTCAGCGGACAGCAGCGCAAACGACGCACCGCTGTCCGTCGATCGGTAGAGCCCGGTACCGGCGATCTGCGCGTAGACGATGTTCGGATGGCGCGGATCCGCGCCAGACCGTGAACGTCAAGGCCCGGCAGCCCTTTCGGTGACGTGGCGCGCCACGTCACGCCGCCGTCCCGGCTGACCGCGAACACGTCATGGCCGCCCATCAACGTCAGAGGGCCCGACTGCACAAGGTTCATGGCGTCGTCACCCTTCATACCGGCGGCTCGCCAGGTCGCACCTGCGTCGGTCGAGCGAAAGATGCCGTCATGCGTACCGAGCAGCAGCACGCGCGGGTTGCTCGAGGAGACAAGGAGCGAGTGGTAGTCGGTGGCCTTCGGCACCTGCCCATCTGCGATTGGCACCCCGGCAACCGCGCTCACGAGGGCTGCGGCGACAGATACGCGAAGCAGTGCTGTTCTCACCCTCCCGCGCGCGGCAGACGTTTTCGGAACACGGCTACTCATGAGTATCGGCATTGCTACCTCCAGAGTCGGTGAGCGATCGAGATCGAGGTGGACGCGCCGCGACGGGCCGCAGCTCGAACCACACGACGGCGGCGAGAATGGCGGCCATCCCGGCCGGCCCCCAGGGGCGCTCGTGCGTCCAGGCACACAGGAACGCGCCGACCGGAAGGAGGACGAGCGTCGGGATGGGCGCGCGCCCAAGGAGTGCCACAACTGTCACGGCGACCAGGGCGAGCCACGCGACCGACGCCGCCAGGTGGATGCCGGACTCAAGGGAGCTGCCGTACACGGCGTGGATCACCGAGCTTGCGGCAGGTCGCTCGGCAACCGGAAGGTCTCCGGCCTGCCATACGAGCGCACCGTAGGCAAGCCCGGAGAACGTCGTGAACACGGTGTAGACGACCGCGAACGGCCACGCCAGAAAGCGTGCGAGCGTCGCTGCGCGACCCTCGATCCCGTCAACGAGGAGAACGACCATCCAGGCAAGCAGCACCGCCACCACGGGGATGAAGAGGTGAATCCCGATGTAGAGCGAGGGATCGTCGTCGAAGCCGAGCCGTGTCGGATGCAGCATCGCGACCGTGTAACCGAGAAGCGGTGCGCCAAACACGACGCCCCGTCTGACACTCGTTCTCATCGGCGTGCTGTCGTCACATCATGTGGCCGGCGCACGGGTCGGTCGAGTCGGCCGCCCCACCGGTGCCTGTTGCACCACCGCCGGAGCTCGAGCCGCTCGTCGAACCGCCCGTCAAGCCCGAGCCTGATGAGCCCGAGGAGGCGCTCCTCACCATGAGCATGGTCGCGTGGGTCATGCTGCTCTGGACGGGATCCCAGACGTGGTACATCCCCGTCTTTACCGTCACGCTGAGGCGTGCGGAGGCTCCGCTTCTGAGCGTCGCCGTCCGAACCGGCTCAAGGCCGTTCCCCATGATCGCGAGCGCATGCGGGAGCTTCCCGTTGTTGACGACGACCAGGGTGAGCTTCCCGGCCGCAAACGTCGTCGCCGAGAGCTTCAGCTTCGTCCCGTCGAGAATCGACACGGTGACCGAGACGGAGCCTGTCTGCGGCGTCGCAAGCGCGACTCCGCCAAGCCCAAGGGCGAGCGCGAGGACACCGAGGGCCACGTTGAGTCGGGCTCCACGAAGGAGCGTTCGACGCACCGACGTCGCTGTCGCTGTCGCTGTCGCTGTCGCTGTCGCTGTCGCTGTCGCTGTCGCTGTCGCAACCGTCGAGACTGACGCAGCCTGCATACCCCCTGACGGTACCAGACCGTCGGCAGAAATTGCCATAACTACATCACCTCGATCACGCGCATCATCCCGGCGAGTGCGTGGTAGAGGTTGTGGCAGTGGATCATCCACATGCCGGGGTTGTCGGCGACCAGGTTGAGGTGCGCGGTGCCCTGCGGCGGAACGATCACCGTGTCCTTGCGGGGCCCAAGCGTCTCCAGCGTGAAGAAGTGGCCGTGGAGATGCATCGGGTGCGGCATCATCGTGCGGTTGCGGATCGTGAAGCGCACGGGCTCGCCGCGATCGAGCCGGATCGAGTCGGCATGCGAGAACGCCTGGCCACCCATCAGCCAGCGATAGGGCTGACTCATGTCCATCGTCAGATCGAGCGAGATCTCGCGCGGCGTCGCAGCCACAGGCGTGTGATCGAGCGCCTTGAGGTCGGAGTACGAGGCGACGCGCAGCGGGATCCGTGCGGGTGCGGACGCGGCGGGCGCGACCGAGCGAGCTGCATCGGTGTAGCGCAGGACGCCGACGGCACGGCCCTTCTTGCCAAGCGGGGCGGCAAGCAGCCGGTACGCGCCGGGCTTCGTCGCATCAAGGAGGACGTCGACCCGCTCGCCCATGCCGACAACGACGCCGTCGGATTTGACGGGCGAGACCGGCTGGCCGTCGGTCGCGACGATCGTGACCGGGTGGTCATCGATCGAGAAGACGAAGTGCGTATCGGCGGCGGCGTTCAGCAGCCGCAGCCTGACGCGCTCGCCGCGACGAACCTGAAGGGCGTACGGATCGTCTGGTGGCCGACCGTTGATCAGGAAGAGCGGGTAGGTGACATCCCCCGCATCGGCATCTCCGCTCTTGAGCAGGTTGACGAGAGCCGGGAGCGTGCCCGAGACGGGATCGCTCCCCGCGAGATCCGCCGCATCGCCGGCGACGACGATTGATCCGTCGCCGACGGCACCGAGATCAACACCGGTGAGGCTGCCGAGCCCACCCATGTTCATCCCTGCCATCCCTGCCATGCCGCCCGAGCTCCCTGCGCCGCCCATCTGCATGCCGTGGATCTGGAGATCGCGCAATACCTGCGGTGGTGTGCGGCCGAGCCCGTCGAGCCAGTCATCAAGCACGATCGTCACGTCGCGGTCGAATGCGAGCGGCTCGTGACTCGGCTCGACGATCAGCGGCGCGTACAGACCTCGGTCGAGCTGCGTGCCGACGTGGGGATGGAACCAGTAGGTGCCGGCGTCCGGTGGCGCGAACTCGTAGACAAACGACCCGCCCGGCTGGATCGCTGGCTGCGTCATTCCGGGCACGCCGTCCATCGCGTTCGGGACACGGATCCCGTGCCAGTGAATGGTTGTCGGAACGGGCAGGTCGTTCTCCACCCGGACGCGAAGCTTCTGGCCCTGCTTGAGCCGGATCTCCGCGCCGGGGATCCCGTCTCCGAACGTCCACGTTGTGACCTGGCGTCGGCCGATCTCGACTGTCTCAGTCTGGGGCCGAAGGACAACCTCGGTGCTCGCCGGGTCGGCGAGTAGCTGCGACAGGCCGTACCCGCCTGCAGAGACCGCGAGCGCCACGCCGGCGCCACCGACCAGGAACTGGCGGCGCGTCAGATGCGGCGAGGGGCCGGAGGGTGTCACTTCACGCGCGAGAAGCGGTGGACGGCTTCGAGGAGCTCTGCGGTCTTCTGGGCGACGTCGTCGGTGTCACCCGACGCGAGCGCGCCGGCGACGCAATGTCGCACGTGTTGATCGAGGATCTGAAACGCGAGCGACTCGAGCGCCGTGTTGACGGCGGAGATCTGCGTGAGGATGTCGATGCAGTACCGGTTGCCCTCCACCATCCGCTCGATCCCGCGCACCTGGCCTTCGATCCGATGTAGACGGTTGACGAGCGCGTCCCGGTCGGCCGTGTACCCGTGCTGGTGCTCGGCCGGAGTCTCGGTCTCACTCATTCGGCCCACCCGATCGCGAGCGTCACTGCGCCTCGTATCCGGCCTCGACGATCGCGGCCCTGAGCGAGGCGTCCTCGAGCGGGTCGCCGTGCACCGTCACGAGCTTCATCTCGAGATCGACGACCACGCTGTCGACGCCCGGCAGGCGACCAAGCTCGGTGGTGACCGCCTGGACGCAGTGCTGGCAGCTCATCCCCGGAACGGTGTAGGTGGCATCTGTCATCGGGAGACCTTGCTCCGAAGAATACCCATTGCGGGTATCCACATCGCAGTCGGCGAGCCGCACGGCGCCACCCGCCGCTACGCTGCTCGCTCCCGCCGGCGAAGGAGCCTCACGTGAGCTCGATCAGAACCCTCAGGTACGTCGCGATCGTCGAAGCAACGAGCTTCCTCATCCTCCTCGGCGCAACCGTCGTCAAGTACGCAACCGACGCCCCGGGCGGCGTCAGCGTGATGGGCCCGGTTCACGGGATGCTGTTCCTCGCCTACGTCGTCGTCGCGATCAACGTCCGCGGTGCAGTCGGCTGGAGTGGCCGCACGACCGTCGGCGTGCTGCTCGGCGCGGTCATCCCGTTCGGTGGCTACGCGGTCGACCGCTGGCTGGCGCGGCAGCTCCAGCCCGTCGCCGCCTGAGCCACGGCCCTCCTCATGAACGCCGAGCAGAGCCAGCCCGCCGGATCGGTTCGACTCGTAATCGTCTGCCGCGACCGGCCCGGGATCGTCGCCGCCGTGTCGGGCTGGCTCTTCGAGCAGGGCGCGAACATCAACGACTCCGCGCAGCACTCGACCGATCCCGCCGACGGCACGTTCTTCATGCGAATGGAGTTCTTCCTGGAACAGGCCACCGAGCGACGAGCCGAGATCGAGGAGGCCTTCCAACGCGACGTCGCCTCCCCGTTTGCGATGGAGTGGCGGTTCTCGTACGACACCGACCGCAAGCGCGTCGCGATCCTCGTCTCGGCCGAGGATCACTGCCTGCTCGACCTGCTCTGGCGCTCACGCCGCGACGAGCTCGGCGCAGACGTGGCCGTCGTCGTCTCGAACCACACCGTTGCCGAGGCGACAGTGCGCTCCTTCGGACTTCCCTTCGAACACATCCTCGTTGGCGCCGGCGGCATGGCCGACGCGGAGCGCCAGATGCTCCCGCTCCTCGCAGGCCGGGTCGACCTCGTCGTCCTGGCGCGCTACATGCGGATCCTCTCGCGCGAGTTCCTGGACGCGCTCGGCGCGCCGGTGATCAACATCCATCACTCGTTCCTACCGGCGTTCGTCGGCGCCGACCCGTACCGGCGCGCGCTGGAGCGCGGGGTGAAGATCATCGGCGCGACCGCCCACTACGTCACGGAGGACCTCGACGAGGGCCCGATCATCGAGCAGGACGTTCAGCGCGTCTCACACCGGCACGGGGTTGCCGACCTGGAACGGATCGGCCGCGACATCGAACGCACCGTCCTCTCGCGTGCCGTCACGTGGCATCTCGAAGACCGCGTGATCGCGCACGGCAACAAGACGTTCGTCTTCGACTGACGTCCGGGCAGGTCGCCGCCGATCCCGATGATCCCCTTCATCCCGCCAGCGGCCTGCGTCGAGACGCCGCCCAGTTCCTCGTAGAGTCCTCGCCGCTTGCAGACGATCGTGAGCGCGGTCGTCTGCCTCGGCTTGAAAAGCCTGGAGCTCGTGCCGTTACACGTGTTGAGCTTGGCACTCGTCACGGGAACGGCACAGAGCTTGAAGTTCTGCGGAAGCGCGCCGCGGTTGGTGATCTTGAACGTGATCGTCCTGGACGGCACCGAGCTCACCGTGTCCGGAGCGGTCATCTTCACCACGGGATTTCGACCCGACTACGCGAGCCGGGTCAGGCTTGACTCGTTCGACGAGACGGGCTCTCCGCTCCAGGTCGACGGTGCAAGCACAGCCGTACCGAGCTTCTACTTCTGCGGTGTCCACTTCATGCGGACACGCGAGTCGTCGCTGCTCCCTGGCGTCGGCGGGCGGATCAGGCGAGGGTTGCCACGTCGATGCCGCGATTCGTGGCAACGATGCGCCTCTGATCAGCCGGCGGAGGCGGCAGGTCGATGAGCACGGCTGCCGCGAACTCGTCGGCGTCGGTGAGACCGAGCAACGCGTTGTGCGCCCGCTCGAAGCCGATCGAGGAGACGGGGTTGCCCGAGAGTCCTCGGCCACACACCGAGCCGGCGAAGTGCGTTGGGTAGACGACGACGTGATCGGGAAGCTCGAGGAGCCGCCGGAGGCTCGCGTGCAGCAGCCGCGCCTGCCCCGGCGCATCGTCAGAGACGTGAAGATCGGGTCGACCGACGTCTCCGATCAGGAGCGAGTCACCACTGAAGACGAGCCACGGGTCGTCGGTTCCACGGCGTCTATCAGCGACGACGTAGGCGTTGTGGACGGGGGCATGCCCGGGCGTCGCGATCGTCGTAACAACCGTGTTCCCGAGCTCGATGATGTCACCGTCCTCGAGCGCGACGTGGTTGTAGGTCACTCCGGATCCCGCCGGGAGGTATGCGGTCGCCCCGGTCAGCCGGACGAGCTCCTGCATGCCCGAGACGTGATCGGCCTGCACATGCGTGTCGAACACCGCAGCGATCGGGACGCCGATCGCTGCTGCGGCCGCGACGTACTCGTCAACCAGATCAGCGTGAGGCTCGACCACTGCAAGACGTCCCTGAGAGGTGCAGCCGAAGAGGTAGCTCGCGCACGCGCTGGCCTCGTTCAGGAATCCTCGCAGCAGCAATCGGCTCCCTTCGACGCGTGTCCCGGTCGGGCGACGCAGTCGCAACCCTAACGCCCGGAGCGGGCCTAGGAGGAGACGAGGAAGTAGTTCGGCTTGCCGCCCTCGGTGAAGTAGAACCACTGACCGATCTTCAGCTGCACCGTCACGCTTCGCTTGCCGGTGAACGCGGCCGAGGAGATGGTCTGCGGGATCTTCTTGACCTGCTGCACGAGGAAGCCGTGGGTCTTCGACTCGTCGCCGACCTTGAACGTCCACCTGCCGGCTCGCAGCGTTGTGACCGCCTTGCCGGACCGGCTCAAGGTGACCGTCCCGGAAGCCGAGACGGCGGCGGCCACGGAGCCGCGGTAGGCGACGATCGCCGTACCGGCGATATCGGTCCTGACGGACGTATCGACCTTGCTTGTGCTGCTCGACGACGAACTGCTTGACGACGAACTGCTTGACGCCTGCGCCGAACCTGTCGTTGCGACCGTGAACGTGCGTCGCGTTGCGGCGGGACGCCCGTCGTCAACAACCACGTACGTGCCGCCGGCCTGCAGGGTCAGCGTGACCTGCTCGAACTCGGAGTCTCCGACACCCAACATCGTGCTCCAGTCGACGCCCGGCCCCGTGATGTGAAACTGGACGTGATCGCACGCAGCGGGGTTAAGACCGTTCCCGAACGGGTAGGGAGTCGTAACCACGATCTGGTAGCTGCCGGGCGGGATCGATGTCACGGCGCCACCGCTGTCGTTGACGAACGAGAACGTGCAGCTCGGGACGTAGCTCGCGTAGAGCGACGGGTACGCCGCGGCCTGAGCCTGGGCGCAGAGAGCGAGAGCCGCGACAAGAGCGACGAGAACGAGACGGATGCGGGCTGGTGATGGCATGGGGAAGGAGAGGTGGGAGAGCCCCGCAGGGCTCTCCCACCTCGACTCTGCAGCAGGCCCGCTAGGCGATCCCTGCAGCCTTCAGGGTTGCGCGGACGCGCACCGGCGTGAGCGGCGCCTCGCGGAACCGCACACCCGTTGCGTCGAATGCCGCATTCGCGATCGCCGGAGCGATAGCAACCTGCGGCGGCTCACCGGCACCGGTCGTGATCCAGCCAGCGTTGATCGATGCAGCGTTGCCGCTCATCGTCTTCGTCGAGCTGGCACCCGGGACGTTGATGACATACCCCTCGGGTGACACAAGGCCGACCGTGACCTTCGGCGTGTCCTTGAACCGGAGGATCGGGTACGTGACCCAGTCCGTGCTCGTCACGCGCTCCTTCGTGAAGGTCAGCTGCTCCAGGAGAACCCGTGAGAGGCCCTGGATCGCGGCGCCTTCCGCCTGGTTGGCGACGAGGTCGGGGCTACCGGCGAGGCCGGTCGTGTGTGCGATGTAGATGTGCTTCGCGACGATCTTGCCCGTCTTGATGTTCACCTCGAGATCGGCGACCATGCCGACCTGCGTGTTCCCGAACGTGCCGAAGCCGAAGCCGCGGCCTGTCCGGACGGTGCCGGTCTGCTTGATCGAGTTCGCGACGCGCGGCTGCCAATTCGACATCTTCGCGGCAGCATCGAGCGTTGCAAGCCAGCGCTGACCCGTCGGGCCAGGAGCTGCACCGGCGGCGCTCGTGAGAGCGGCGTCGATGTTCTGCTTGCGGAACGCGATCGGGTCCATCTTCATCGCGTAGGCGAGCTCGTCGATGAGCTGCTCACCGGCGAAGTGAGACTGCGGTGCACCCGGAGCACGGAGAGCAGCACTCTTGAGCGCACCCCCGTAGAGCGGCTGCGTCTTCGCAAGCACGCGCTTGTTCGTCGTCGCAGCCCTGTAGATGGTGTCGGACGTATTCGGGCCACCGTTTGCGGGCGTGGCCGGCCACGTCGCGAAGCCAGCCTGCTCCGACGTCGGCAGGAGCGAGGTTCCGCCCTGGCCGTAGGAGACCCAGTCGAACGCGGTGACGTTGCCGCTCGCGTCGAGAGCCGCCTTGACGTCGTACATCGCAGCCGGGCCATAGGCGTCCCAGCCGTGCTCGTCCCAGCGCATCCATTGGAGGCGAACCGGGGCACCGACGTTCTTCGAGATGACCGCTGCGGCGATGTAGACGTCCGCACACGGGCCGGTACTGAGCATCGAGCCGTACGAGCTCGACCCCTCGTAGTAGACGCACCGGATCTCCTGCGCCGGCAGACCGAAGTACGACGTGCCGTTGAGCTGGAAGTTCGACAGGTTCGTCGGGACCGTCGAGATCTGCTGCGAGTTGCAGAAGATCGTCATGTGGTCCTTCTGAACGTCAGCGATAGCGCAGGTCGGGCCGATCGACATGTGGCCGTTGTACTGCCACTTGTAGGTCGCCGAGACCGTCTTTGCCGCCGATGCGATCTGCGCATCGACGTTGCCGAGGTTCGTCGTGAACCGCGCCGGGTTAGTCGTGTTCGTGTCTCCCGCGGTCCGGACGAACGACCAGAAGTCGCCCGAGCCCGGAAGCTTCGGATCGCTCTTCCAGACAACCTTCAGCTGCGCCGCGGCCTGGATCGCGTCGTACTCCTTCGGCGCCGTGACAGCGAGGAAGTTGCCGACCTGCGTCACCTTCGCGTTCGGAATGTGAGCGATTGACGTCGCATCGACGCTCAGCGGGAAGT
Source organism: Actinomycetes bacterium (assembly GCA_037142875.1). Taxonomy (GTDB): domain Bacteria; phylum Actinomycetota; class Thermoleophilia; order Gaiellales; family Gaiellaceae; genus PALSA-600. The sequence continues at coordinate 14,830 of JBAWZV010000018.1, forward strand.
GGTTCTGCGCCGTGACGCCTCCCTGCCCGTGCGGCCGGACGACACGCGCATGCAGCATCCCGGGAACGCGGACGTTCTGCATGTAGGTGTACTTACCGAGCACCTTGTCAGGGATGTCGATCCGCGGCGCTGAGGTGCCGATCAGGCTGTAGGCCGAGACCGGCTTCGCCGGCGACGTGCCAGGCTGGAGCGTCGCCGGGTTCATGGCGATGTTGAACTTCTTGCCACCCATGAGAGCGCCGTAGGTGACCGTCTTGCCGCCACCGCTGATGACACCCTTCGCGACCGACAGGCTCGAGACCGGAACGCCGAGCTGAGCCGACGCCAGCGAGAACATCTGACTGCGGGCAGCGACTGCGGCTGCGCGTGCGCCGAGAGCGCGGCTCGAGAAGCCGTTGCTGCCGCCGCCGCCGCCGGTGCCGTTCACCCAGGTGTCAGGCCGGAGGAAGATCATCTGGCTCATGTCCAGATCGAGCTCCTCGGCCACCATCATCAGGACGCCGGTCCACACGCCATGACCCCAGTCCGGCGAGCCGAACGTGACGGTGACGGTGTTGTCGGTGTTGACCCGAAGCCACGTATCGAGCTGGGCCTGATCCGGGTTGTAGCCGGCCGACGTGGCGCCGGTCGCTGCAGCGGCCTTGCCTGCAACTGCACCGCCAGCAACGCTCGCACCAGCGACAACTGCGCCTGTCCCCTTGAGGAACGACTTGCGCGAGAACTCCTTCTCATGCATGAAACCGGTCATAA
>JBAWZV010000019.1:0-14087 GCA_037142875.1 Actinomycetes bacterium
TCCAGGAGGGCGAACTCAGCTCGGCCGGGTACGGTCTCTTCTCGCCTCCGCCCGGACACTCACGTCCGGCTGAGGCGGTCACGGGGCTCCACACAGATGGGGTCAGTGGGTACCTCCCTTGCGATTCGCGATGCCTGAGATGAGGAGTGTCTCCTCGGCCGGCAAGGGCCGCCTGATCAATGTTGATCAGGCCATCCGCGGCGGGGGCCGGTTCGATATCTGCAATGGCTGGCCTCAAGGAGATGACCAGAGAGACGGCGTCCTCGGCGGCCCGGAAGGGACTGCCAGCGGCGCGCCCGCCGGTCGTCGTAGCCTGGGAGGTGACGCGCGCATGTCCGCTTGCGTGCAAGCACTGTCGGGCCGCAGCACAGCACCACGCGCACCCCGCCGAGCTGACGCACGCAGAGGGGCTCGCACTCCTCGACGACGTCGCCAGCGCGTATCCGGGCGCCGTCCTGATCCTCACCGGCGGCGAGCCGCTCACCCGTTCGGACACGCTGGAGCTCGCAGCGGCGGGCCATGCCCTTGGGCTGCGTATGGCGCTCTCGGTCGATGTCGGAAGCCTTCTCACGCCGCAGAAGTGCGCCGAGATCAGGGCGGCCGGCATCGATGCCGTCTCGTTCAGCCTGCACTTCCCTGACGCACGACGCGGCGATGCGTTCGCCTCGACGCCGGGGTTCTACGCCGGAGCGCTCGAGGGCCTTGCAAACCTCCGCGCAGCCGGCCAGCACGTTCAGATCCACACAACGGTGATGCGTAGCAACGTTGCACTTCTCCCACAGATGCACAAACTGATCGGGGACCTCGGGGCTGGGGCGTGGGAGCTCTTCTTCCTGGTTCCGACTGGCCGCGGGCGCCTACTCGCAGGCGAGGAGCTTCCGGCAGACGAGCAGGAGAAGGTGCTTCAGTGGCTCTACCAACTGCAGCGGGAGTCGCCCTTCCCGGTCAAGCAGATCTGTGCACCGCACTTCCGCCGGATCGAGACTGAGAGCGCCCGTGAGCGCGGTGAGCCGCGGCCCGAGCGCATCTCCGCCAGGCTCACCACCATGTCGCGCGGCTGCCTTGCGGGGAATGGCTTCTCGTTCGTCTCGCACGTGGGTGATGTCTGCGGATGCGGGTTCCTCCCGCTCTCCGTCGGCAACGTGCGTGACCGGCCGTTCTCGGAGATCTATGCGAGCGCCCCACTTTTCGAGGCGTTTCGAAACCCGACGAGCCTTGGCGGGGACTGTGGCGTCTGTGACTACCGCGGCGTCTGCGGTGGGTGCCGCGCTCGCGCATATGCCGCGACGGGAGACCCGCTTGCCGAAGAGCCGGACTGCGCCCATGTTCCCTCACGTCCCCGCGTTGCCGTTTCGGCCTGATCGCGCGGCATCGACGGCCGGTAGTTGACCGCAAGCATCCTGCGGCGTCGTGCCGATGGCCCGCGATTCGCCGAGTGTGAAACTGAAGGAGTGACCGGCCGCAAGACAAGCGGGTACGAGTCCTCCGCGGCGCTCTTCATCTTCGACCGCGATCTCGAGGTGATCTTGTGGAACCCCGGAGCTGAGGCGCTGACGGGAATCGCCGCCGAGGACGCCGTCGGCCGACAGTGCTGGGAGGTGATCGGCGGCGAGGACGACGAGGGGGCGATGGTGTGTCACGCGGGTTGTTCGCGCGCACGCCAGTTGCGCGAGGGGCGATCAGTTCCGAAGGACGAGTTCTTCGCACGCACCGCAACAGGCCGCAGCCGGCTCTCCTTCGAGACGATCTCCGCGCACAGCGAGTCCGGACCCCGCTTCCTTCACCTGATGAGGGAGGCGCCGTGCAAGGAGGTCGCACCGGTCGCCGAGGCTCGACTCGGTCCGCCGCCGAACCTGACTCCCCGACAGCGCGAGATCCTCGGTCTGATCGGTGGAGGACAGCCCGTGAAGGTGGTCGCAGCGCGGCTTGGCCTGATGGAGACGACGGTCCGAAACCACGTGCGGCTCCTCCTTGTCGCGCTCGGTGCACACTCGCAGCTCGAGGCCGTGGCGCGCGCCCGCTCCTTCGGCCTGATCTGAGGTTCAGCGTGCCGGTGCACCGGCACGCCAGGTCGCCTGGATGGCTACGGCCGCCAGCGCGGCCGAAGCAACGAGGAGTCCGGATCCTGCGTACGCCGCGGCCTGGACATTCTCGACGACCCCCACCGCCACAAGCTCAACGCCCACGGCGAAACACGACGCTTCGCCGACCCAGCGCCTGCGCGGGTAGAGCGCAACCTGTTCTGGTCGTGGCCCCGGGGGCCAGGAGACCCAGGCGGAGAGCGACAGCAGCTTCCCGAGGTGGCCGAGCGTGACGCCCGTCGCGAAGCCGCCGAGCAGGAACAGGACGTAGATCTCCTCGATGTGCGGCGACGGCGTCTTGCGGCCGAGCAGCCAGAGCCCTGCGGCTCCCGCCTGGACAAGGAAGGCCATGCCGACCGTGAAGTGGAGGAGCGGGGCCTCGAGGCCGTGGAGCCGGTGGCCGCGGCGAACCCGGTTCATGAGCAGCCCGAACCGAACGAGCGCAACGATGACAACGGCGGCACCGACAACGGCGAGCGCGCGTGAGGCTGCGATGCCGGCGATGATCAGCCAGAGCCCGGCGCCGACGAGGATCTCGTCGGCGGGGTAGCGGCGAGGACCAGCTGCGGGCGCGAGGGAGAGCATCGGTCCGAGTGTCCGGCCGACGGTGAGGATCAGCATCGTGAGCCAGCCGAGGACGGCGAGGTTCAGGTGCGTCGTTACCGACTCTCCTTCGGAGAGCCCGAAGAGCCCTCCCGAGCCGAAGACGATGACTCCCGCCGTGAAGGCCATTGCTGCGTGCAGGGCTGAGAGCGAGACGCCCACCCGACTCGCCATGACCACGCGGCCTTTCGGGGCGCGCCTGACGAGCGTGCCGACCTCAACGAGCAGGAGGAGCACGCCGACTCCGGCCACGCTGGCGGCCGGGTACGCGAGGATGGGCTGGTGGATCGCGATCCCGACGGCGAGGAGAGGGCCACCCCAGAGCAGCGGCAGCGCGATGAGGGCTCGCCGACCGGGCGCACCGTTTCGCATCAGCACGGGCAGGATGTGAAGCACGCCGCCGGCGACTCCAAACGGGAGAAACCCCAGCCCGAGCAGGTGGACAGCGAGGAGCACCGGTGCGTTCGTCGGCGCACCCGCGACGAGGTCGGGGACGGCGACGACGAGCGTGATCGCGGCCGCGCCGAAGCACGCGACCGCGCTCGCCGCATACCCGGCGACGATGACGAAGCGGGCGGGCCGACCAGTCGCCCGGCCGATCTGGAGGATGGGGGACGGGCGCCGAGAACCGGGTGGCGACGCACCGACAGTCAGCTCGCGCTCCTGAGCGTGCCCCCGAGGTTCATGGCCGGCGCATTCCGTGAGCGCATCGTGGACAAGACTCCACGCTGCGTCCTCCGTGAGCAATGATCAAGATGCATCAGATGAGTCCTCCTCGCGTCGAGCCCGTTACCGGCATCTTGCTCGTCGGCGGAGCAAGCCGTCGCTTCGGCTCTCCGAAGGCGCTCGCGCGCTTCGGGGACGAGACGCTCGCCGAGCGAGCCTGGCGGCTGCTCGGGGAGGCGTTTGGCGAGCGGATCGCGGTCGGGAAGGCCGACGAGCTCGACCTTCCATTTCCCGTGCTCGACGACAGGGCCGACGTTCGTGCACCGCTCGCGGGGATCGTGGCGGGACTACGAGCCGTACGGAGTCCGGTGGCGGTCGTGATCCCTGTTGACTGCCCGCTCCTCGAGCCGGCCGACCTCAGGCTGCTGGCAGCCGCGTGTGGTGACGCCGACGCTGCGACTGTCGCAAGCGGGCCGCTCCCTGGTGCCTACGCCCAGTCGTCGCTCCCCACCCTTGAGCGTTGCCTACGCAACGGCACCCTCAAGATCCGAGACGTCCTCGAAGGTCTCGATGTCCGTCTGGTCGAGATCGCCCCCGCGCGTCTCGCAAACGCAAATACGCCAGCTGAGCTGGCTTCGCTGCAGGAGTAGCAGGGGCCCAGGGCCACCAGCGCCCGCGTCGGCGCGATTGTGCGGACTGAGCAATTTTGATCATGTAAGCGGCGGGCCACGCGTCTAGCGTCGACTGAATGAGCGGCGTCCATTCCCTCGGTCAGTCGCAGGCGTGGAATGCCGCTGTCCCGGCGAGCGGTCGGAGCCGTCGGACAGTGCTCACGGTGGCCACGGCCGACTTCACCGTGTTCTTCGCGGTGTGGGTGATGTTTGCGATCGTCGGCATCCCGCTTCGCAAGGAGCTCGGTCTGAGTGACGGCGAGTTCGCGTTCCTGGTTGCCATCCCGATCCTCACGGGCTCGCTGCTCCGGGTCCCGGTCGGCCTGCTGACCGATCACGTCGGTGGTCGAAAGGTGATGACCGCGCTGCTCGTCGTGACCTCGGTACCGGCATTCCTGATCAGCCACGCGCACGGGTACCATATGCTCGTCTTCCTCGCCTTCCTGCTCGGGATTGCGGGCACCTCGTTCGCCGCCGGGATCGCCTGGGTTGCGGCCTGGTTTCCGCATGAGCGGCAAGGGTTCGCACTCGGCACGTTCGGCGCCGGAAACGTCGGGGCCTCGATCACCAAGCTGATCGCCCCGACGCTCGTGACTGCGATCGGGACGGCCGGCGTTATCGGCGGATTCGTCCCGGGCGGCTGGCGGTTCGTCCCGTTCACCTACGGCGTCGCGCTGCTCGTGATGGCCGTCGTGACCTGGACGTGTTGCCCGAAGGTCGACCCGCGTCCTGGCAGGGGACGGACGCTCCGCGAGCTCGTCTACCCGCTTCGCTTCCTGCGCGTCTGGCGGTTTGGTCTCTACTACCTGGTCGTCTTCGGGGCGTATGTCGCGCTCTCTCTCTGGCTCCCGAAGTACTACGTCGACGTCTACGGCTTCGAGCTCCACGACGCCGGCTTCCTCACCGCGCTCTTCATCTTCCCGGCCAGCCTACTTCGCCCTGTCGGCGGCCACCTCTCCGATCGCTTCGGTGCCCGCGTCATCACCTACACCGCGTTCATCGTGATGTGCGGGGCACTTGCCGCACTCAGCTTCAAGATGAGAGTCGTCCCGTTCACAGCGCTGATGGTTCTCGTCGGCGTGACGATGGGGCTCGGAAAGGCATCTGTCTACAAGTACATCTCGGACTACTTCCCGCGGGACGTCGGTGCGGTCGGCGGCCTTGTGGGTTCCATCGGCGGTCTCGGCGGTTTCGTCCTCCCCCTCCTGTTTGCCTGGACGCAGTCGTCGACCGGCCGTCCTCAGAGCACGTTCCTGGTGCTGCTGCTGTTCGCGGTCACGTGCCTTGTCTGGCTGCACGTCGTCGTCGTGCACATGCTGCGCCACCCGCAGCTCAATCATCCATCTCTCGAAAGTGAGGCCGCTCGATGAGTGCACAGAGAAGGGGCTCCGAATGGCTCGAGCACTGGGATCCCGAGGACGCAGCTGCCTGGGAGAACGGCGGTAAGCAGCTCGCCTGGCGGACGATGTCGATCACGACGGGCAACCTCACGATGGCCTTCGCGACATGGTTCTTCGTCAGCGCGATCGCCGTCAAGCTTGACTCGGCGGGGATCTCGCTCAGCACCAAGCAGCTGTTCTGGCTTACGGCCATGCCGGGGCTCGCCGGCGGCACGCTCCGCATCATCCACACCTTCCTCGTCCCGATCGTCGGGACACGCAAGGTCGTCGCGATCTCGACGGCTCTGCTCCTGATTCCGCTCCTCGGCTGGACGTTCGCGCTCCAGCACCCCGGGGCGCCCTACTGGCTCCTGATCGTGCTCGCCTTTGCCGTCGGGCTCGGCGGTGGGAACTTCTCATCGTTCATGCCCTCAACGAGCCTCTTCTTCCCGAAGCGGCTCCAGGGAAGCGCGCTCGGCCTTCAGGCCGGGATCGGCAACTTCGGCGTCAGCCTTGTCCAGTTCGTCACCCCGTGGGTCATAGGCTTCGCCGTCATCGGTAGTGCTCAGCACAACGCCGATGGCAAGCAGGTCTGGCTTCAGAACGCCGCGATGATCTGGATTCCCTTCGTGCTCGTGCTCGCCCTGATCGCCTGGTTCGGACTCAAGAGTGTTCCTGTCCGGGCAAACGTGCGCGAGCAGGCGGACATCTTCAAGGAGAAGCACACCTGGATCATGACGTCCCTCTACATCATGACCTTCGGCTCGTTTGCCGGCTTCTCGACGATCTTCCCGCTTCTGATCAAGAAGACCTACGGCGGGTTCGAAGGTGCCCCCGTGCCGCTGCACTACGCGTTCGTCGGGCCGCTCGTCGGCTCGGCGGCTCGAGTGCTCGCGGGGCCGATCTCCGACCGCTTCGGCGGGGCGCGCGTCACCACCGTCTCCGGGATCGGGCTCCTCGGCTCCGCGATCGGCACCTGTTTCTTCCTGAAGCCGAGCTCGGTCAGTGATTTCGACGGCTTCCTCTTCTTCATGCTCGCGCTGTTCTTCTTCGCCGGGATCGGGAATGCCTCGACGTTCAAGCAGATCCCGATGATCTTCGCGGCGCGTCAGGCCGGCGGTGTTCTCGGCTGGACGGCGGCGATCGCAGCCTACGGACCGTTCCTCTTCGCGGCCCTGATCGGCACCGTGATCGCCTCTGCCGGGTCGGCGATCCCGTTCTTCATCGGGGCTGCCGTGTTCTACGCGCTGAACATTCCGCTCAACTGGTGGTTCTACGCCCGGCGGAATGCGGAGTGTCCGTGTTGACCCGGATCCTCCGCCAGCTCGTGGCCGGTACGGCCGTGTTCTTCCTCGCCGGCGCGGCGTCCGCCGCCCCGGCGAGCTCGGCCGACCCGGGCGAGGCCGTGTTCAAGCAGGCCTGCGCTTCGTGCCACACCGTTGGCGGCGGCGATACGGTCGGTCCCGACCTCAAGGGGCTGACCGCAGCGGCTGGAGGTGTCGAGCTCGTCAGGGCGTTCATGACGGATCCGGCCGCGAAGATCGCCTCCGGCGATCCGACGATCGATGCGCTCGTCAAGAAGTTCAACGGGCTCGCGATGCCGAAGCCGGCACTCAGCCCCGACCAGGTCGACCAGGTGGTCGCCTACCTTCAGTCGCAGGACGGCGGCGGCTCGACGGAAGCACCCGCAGACCCGGTTGTCTCGCCGGCGCCTCAGGTCGCTGCAGGCGACGCGGCCGCCGGAAAGCGTCTCTTCAGCGGCGCTGCCAGGCTCGCTGAGAGAGGCCCGGCGTGCATGTCCTGTCACACGATTGCGGGTGCGGGTGCGCTTGGTGGCGGAAACGTGGGCCCCGACCTGACCGGCGCCTACGACAAGTACGGCGGGGCGAAGGGCATGGCGTCGGTGCTCACGACCCTGCCCTTCCCGAAGATGATCGCCCTCTACAAAGATCATCCGCTTGCCGCCGCCGAGCAGGCTGACCTCGCCGCCTACTTCGCGACGACGGTCGGTAAGCAGCGGCCGCCCGACCGCAGCTGGGTGCTCGTCGTGATCGGCATCGGCGGCACCGTCGGCTTCCTCGGTCTTGCCTTCCTGATCTGGCCCAAGCGGCGCCTTGTCGTCAGGAAGCGTCTCGTCTCATCCCCGACCGCGATGCGGAGGAACTAACGCCATGGGCTGGATCCAGGATCTCGTCGAACCAAAGACCCGCGCGGCGGAGGAGTTCTACCGCAACCGCTGGCAGCACGATGCGGCCATTCGGTCCACACATGGCGTCAACTGCACGGGCGGGTGCTCGTGGATGGTGTACGTCAAGGACGGAATCGTCACGTGGGAGATGCAGGCCCTCGACTACCCGATGCTGGAGTCGAGCGTTCCGCCCTACGAGCCCCGTGGGTGCCAGCGAGGCATCTCGGCCTCCTGGTACCTCTACAGCCCGATCCGGATCAAGCATCCGTATATCCGCGGCGTGCTCCTCGACTACTGGCGCGAGGCCCGAGCGCTTCACGCCAACCCCGTTGAGGCCTGGGAGTCGATCATGGCCGACGAGGAGAAGCGGTCGACGATTCAGACCGCGCGCGGCAAGGGCGGGTTCCGTCGTGGCGACTGGGAGGAGGTCTCCGAGATCGTGGCGGCAGCAAGCCTCTCCACCGCCCGTAAGTGGGGACCTGACCGGATCCTCGGGTTCTCTCCGATTCCGGCGATGTCGTACCTCTCCTACGCTGCCGGCTCCCGGTTTCTCCAGTTGATGGGCGGCGTCAACATGAGCTTCTACGACTGGTACGCGGATCTGCCAAACGCCTTCCCGGAGGTGTGGGGCGACCAGACTGACGTCGCCGAGAGCGCCGATTGGTACAAGTCGAAGTACGTCGTCTCGATGGGCGCCAACCTCAGCATGACGAGGACGCCCGACGTGCACTTCATCGCCGAGGCGCGACACGAAGGGACGAAGTTCGTCGTCCTCTCCCCGGACTTCAGCCAGGTCTCCAAGTTCGCCGACTGGTGGATCCCCACACGTGCCGGCCAGGACACCGCGCTCTGGATGGCCGTCAATCACGTCATCCTCAAGGAGTTCCACGCCGATCGGCAGGTGCCGTACTTCGTCGACTACCTCAAGCGGTACTCCGACTCACCATTCCTTGTCCGGCTCGAGCGGGACGGGGAGACGTTCCGGCCGAGCCGCTATCTCCGCTCGAACCTGCTCACCCGGTACGCGGATGCCGCGAACGGCGACTTCAAGCTTCTCGTCTGGGACGAGGGAAGCTCCTCGCCGCGGATGCCCAAGGGCCAGGTCGGCCACCGCTGGGGCGAGGAGATGGGCAAGTGGAACCTCCTCATGGAGGACGCTGCCGACGACTCGCCGATCGACCCGGCGCTCTCGTTCATCGACGGCTCAGACGACGTGCTGAACGTCGAGTTCGAGGACTTCGTCTCGGGCGGCGGCTCGTTCCGCGGTGTGCCGGTCAGGTACATCGAGACGAGCGAGGGCCCGGTGCCCGTCGCGACTGTCTACGACCTGCTGATGGCTCGGTTCGGCGTCGACCGCGGGCTCCCCGGGGATCACGCAGCGAGCTACGACGATGTCGCCCTCTACACCCCGGCCTGGCAGGAGCAGTTCACCGGGATCGGGCGTGACACCGTGATCCAGCTCGCCCGCGAGTTCGCGGCGAATGCCGAGGTCACCCACGGCAAGTCGTCCGTGATCATCGGAGCCGGGATCAACCACTGGTACAACAGCAACCTCGCGTACCGGGCGCCGATCACCGCGCTGATCCTCTGCGGCTGCTGCGGCGTCAACGGTGGCGGGATGAACCACTACGTGGGGCAGGAGAAGCTGACGCTGCAGGCGCCGTGGCTCTCGGTCGCGTTCGCCCTTGACTGGCAACGGCCGCCGCGCCAGGCGCAGTCACCGACGTTCCACTACATGAACAGCGATCAGTGGCGGTACGACGGCGAGTTCGCCGAGTACGACTCGGTGCCGTCGGAGACGAAGTGGGCCAACGGCCATACCGCCGACCTTGTCGCCAAGTCCGTGCGGATGGGCTGGATGCCGTCGTTCCCGCAATTCGACCACAACCCGCTCAATGTCGCCGGTGAGGCGGCCGCCGCGGGCGGACCTGAGAGTGTCGCCGGCAAGGTCGTCGAGGACCTCGTCTCGAAGGAGCTTGGCCTCGCGGTCGACGATCCGGATGCCCCGGAGAACTGGCCCCGCGTGTGGTTCATCTGGAGGGCCAACGCGATCATGTCGAGCGCGAAGGGCCATGAGTTCTTCCTGCGCCACTACCTCGGCACGCACGACAACCAGATCGCCGAGGAGTCGGCCAAGGGCAAGGTCAAGACCGTCGTCTGGAGAGAGCCGGCGCCGCGCGGGAAGATGGACCTCGTCGTCGACATCAACTTCCGGATGGATACGTCGGCGCTCTACTCCGACATCGTCCTTCCGACCGCAAGCTGGTACGAGAAGAACGATCTCAACTCGACGGACATGCATTCGTTCATCCATCCTCTCTCGGCCGCCGTGCCGCCAGTGTGGGAGGCGAAGTCCGACTGGGACATCTTCAAGAACCTCGCGAAGAAGGTCAGCGAGCTTGCCCCGGATGCGTTCGACGGGCCGGTGCTCGATGTCGTGATGCGGCCTCTCTCGCATGACACGCCGGACGAGCTCGCGCAGACCGAGGTGCTCGACTGGCGGGAGGGCGAGTGCGACCCGATCCCCGGCAAGACGATGCCGCACTTCATCACCGTCGAACGGGACTACACCCAGATCTACAACAAGTTCGTCTCGCTCGGACCACGTCTCCGCTCCGAGGGGATCGGCGCGAACGGCGTGCACATCCCGATGGAGCGCTTCTACGACGAGCTGCTCGAAGCCCCCGTCGGGGGCTCGCCCGATCCCCGGCGCACCCGCTGCGTTGAGTGGGGCGGCAACCGCTACCCGGCGCTCGAGGACGCGCTCGATGCGGCGAACATCATCCTCGGCCTTGCGCCGGAGTCGAACGGCGAGGTGGCCTACGAGGCGTTCCTCGAGGAGGAGAAGCGCATCGGGCTTCCGCTTGCCGACCTCGCCGAGGGCACCCGCAGCGTCCGGATGAACTTCGCCGACCTGAAGACGCAGCCACGACGGACGCTCACGAGTCCGTGCTGGACAGGCATCGTCAACGACGGGCGGCCGTACGCCGCCTGGTGCCTCAACGTTGAGCGGCTCGTGCCTTGGCGCACGCTTACCGGTCGCCAGCATCTCTACGTCGATCACCCGTTCTATGTCGACTTCGGCGAGAACCTCCCGGCGTACAAGCCGGCCCTGAACAAGGTGCGGATGGGTGACCTGACCGAGAGTGCGGCAGAGCCGGGAGCGTCGCTCGTCCTCAAGTACCTGACACCCCATGGCAAGTGGCACATCCACTCGACGTACTCCGACAACCTGCGGATGCTCACGCTCTCCCGCGGCCTCGACCCCTGCTGGCTCAACGACAAGGACGCAGCCACGATCGGGATCGCGGACAACGACTGGGTCGAGGTCTACAACGACAACGGGAGCATGGTCACCCGGGCCGCGGTGAGCTCACGTGTCCAGTCGGGCACCTGCATGATCTACCACGCTCCCGAGCGGACGATGGCGATGCCGAAGTCCCAGGTCCGCGGCAACAAGCGAGCGGGTTCCCACAACAGCCTCACACGGACCCGGCTCAAGCCCGTGCTCCTCGCGGGCGGTCAGGCGCAGTTCACCTACGGCTTCAACTACTGGGGGCCGATCGGCGTGAACCGCGATACGCACTGCGTCATCAAGAAACTCGACCGTCTCGAATGGTGAGGAGGAGGACCGCATGAACATCCGCGCTCAGGTCTCGATGGTCTTCCATCTGGACAAGTGCATTGGCTGCCACACATGCAGCATCGCGTGCAAGAACGTCTGGACGGACCGCAAAGGCACCGAGTACATGTGGTGGAACAACGTCGAGACGAAACCCGGCACCGGGTACCCGACGAGGTGGGAGGACCAGGAGGCCTACCGCGGCGGCTGGGAGCGCAACGGCAAGGGGCTGAAGCTGAAGCTCCAGGGGCGCGGGCGCACGCTCGTGAACCTCTTTGCCAATCCGAATCAGCCGTCGATGGATGAGTACTACGAGCCGTGGACGTACCGGTACGGCGACCTGCTTGATGCTCCCGCAGGCGACGATCAGCCGACAGCCCGGCCTGTCTCGCTCGTCACGGGCGATCCGATCGACATCGAGGCGGGCCCGAACTGGGACGACGACCTCAGCGGGTCGGACCTCTACGCGGCGAACGATCCGAACCTCGACGTGCTCACCGCCGAGGAGCGGGCCGACCTGAAGGAGATCGAGCGGCTCGTGTTCTTCTACCTGCCCCGGATCTGCAACCATTGCGTCAACCCGAGCTGCGTCGCCGCCTGCCCGACCGGGGCGATCTACAAGCGCGGGGAGGACGGAATCGTGGTGCTCTCCCAGGAGAAGTGTCGCGCCTGGCGCATGTGCATCTCCGGCTGCCCGTACAAGAAGACGTTCTTCAACTGGGAGACAGGGAAGTCCGAGAAGTGCGTTCTCTGCTATCCGCGTGTCGAGACCGGCCAGGCGCCTGCGTGCTTCCACTCGTGCGTCGGTCGGATTCGCTACATGGGACTGATCCTCTACGACGCGGACAAGATCGTCCCGGCCGCCATGGTCGACGACGAGAACCTCGTCGACGCCCACCGGGACATGATCTGCGATCCCCGTGACCCCGAGGTGATCGCGGCGGCGAAGGAAAACGGCATCACGGACGACCAGATCAAGGCCGCCCAGAACTCGCCGGTCTACAAGTTCGTCAAGGAGTGGGGGCTCGCGTTGCCGCTCCATCCGGAGTTCCGGACGCTGCCGATGCTCTTCTACGTGCCGCCGATGCTTCCGGTGCTCTCCGCGATGAGCAAGGAGGGCTACGACGTCGAGGGCACGGGGAGCGCGGGGCCGATGCCGCAGTTCACGACTCAGGAGCGGGCACGGGTGCCGATCAAGTTCATGGCGTCCCTGTTCTCGGCCGGCAACGAGGACGTGATCGCCGAGGTCTACCGCAAGCTCTTCGCCGTTCGCGTTCACATGCGCTCGACGAAGGTCGGGGACGTGCCGGCCGACCAGCACGACACCGCGATGCGCCTTGGCAACATGGATGCAGAGCAAGCTGAGGCGATCTTCCGCCTGACGGCTCTGCCGACCTCGGACGAGCGGTTCGTGCTTCCGCCAGGGACACGCGAGGTGTCGATGGAGGAGCTCGTCGATCCCTACACCCGCAAGCAGGACGCCGGCTTCGGGTTCCGCCAGCCGCCCGAGCGGAGGTGGTAGCCGTGATCTCGGATACCGAGCGTCGTCGGCTCGTCGGCCTTCTCGCCGACCTCCTCGACTATCCGCAGCCGTCACTCGCGGAGTCCGTCCGCGCGTGCAAGCTGCTGGTTGAGAGGGAGACGCCCCGGGCAGGCAGGTTGCTGGAGGCGTTCGTGGCCGACCTCGAGGCGAAGTCGACGGCCCGGATGCAGGAGCTGTACTCCGGCGCCTTTGACCTCGACACGATGTCGGACACCGAGGCAACCTGCTACCCGTACGTCGGCCACCATCTGCTCGGCGAGACGTACCGTCGAAGTCGCTTCATGGTCGGCCTGATCGAGCGGTACCGGGCCCACGGCTTCGAGATCGCGGGCGGCGAGCTTCCTGATCACGTCCTTGTCATGCTGCGGTTCCTTGCCGTGTGCGACGACGATGAGGTCAACGAGGAGATCGTCGGCGAGGCGTTGCTTCCTGCCCTCGGACGCATGACGGGAAACGGTGATGACGCGGTGCTCGACGGTGACACCGGCAGACGCATCTACCTCCGCGTCCTCGAAGCCGTCCGCCTCGTCCTTTGCGACCAGCTCTGGCCGGACACGCCGGTCAGCGAGTACGACGTCCACTACGAGCTCGCGACGACGAGATAGGAGGAAGAAGCGATGTTCAACCTGTTCCTGTTCGTCGCGGTTCCGTACGCGGCGGTTGCGGTGGCCGTGCTCGGTGGGATCGTTCGCTTTCGCACCGATCGGTTCTCGATCTCGAGTCACTCCTCGCAGTTCCTCGAGAACCGCGCGCTCTTCTGGGGCTCGAACGCCTGGCATTACGCGATCCTGTTCATCCTTGGTGCGCATCTCGCCGCGTTCGTCGCGCCGGGAACGTGGGCACGGCTCCTCGGGCCGCCGGTTCGGCTCTACGTGATCGAGGGGACGGGGATCGCGCTCGGCTTCCTCGCGCTCTTCGGGCTCCTCGTTCTCTGTGCGCGGCGCGTCTTCAGCAACCGGATCGCCCGGGTGACCTCGCACGCCGACTGGCTGTTGCTCGTCGTTCTGCTCGGGCAGACGGCCTTCGGGCTGTACGTGGCGATTGCGAATCGCTGGGGTGGCGCGTGGTACCCACACACCGTCGTTCCGTGGCTCCGGTCGCTCATCACGCTCCATCCGGACATCTCGACGATGACCGGTGTCCCATGGCCGGTCAAGGCGCACGCCGTCGGCGCATTTCTGCTGCTCGTGCTCTTCCCGTACACGCGGCTCGTCCACATCGTCACCTACCCGGTGAGCTATCTCTGGCGGCCGTATCAGCGTGTGATCTGGAACCGCCGCCGCCCGGCCATCCACGAAGGTGCACGACGATGACCGGATCTTCGACTTCCACCG
>JBAWZV010000020.1:0-10580 GCA_037142875.1 Actinomycetes bacterium
CCGGGCGGAGGCGAGAAGAGACCGTACCCGGCCGAGCTGAGTTCGCCCTCCTGGATCTGCCGTGGCTCTCTCTACCCGCCCCTGAGCGACACGGGGCCTGCTTGTAGCACCGCGGAAATCCGCCGTCCCTCCGGCGTCCGGAGCAGCCGTTCGACCTCGCACCCGCACGGCCGCTCCGCCGCCGCAGGGCACGGCGCCGATCGTTCCAAACCTCGTCGTGAACGACACTGAGACGCTCAGCGAGCGTCAGCGCGAGGTCCTCGGCCTGCTCGCCGAAGGCCTGACAGCCCGTGCGATCGCCGCGCGTCTCGGCATCTCCGAGCCGACGGCGCGCAACCACATCCATGGCGTCCTTCGCCGGCTGAACTGCCACTCCCAGCTTGCGGCGGTCGCGCGTGCCCGCGAGCGCCGGCTGCTCTAGCCGCCTCTGGACCCGTCGGCTCAGAACCCGGTGTCGATCGCCGGAGCGGCGTCCGGCACCTCGCCGTGCCCGAATGCGGTGTGAACGGCCGGTCGCAGGAGGCCCGCGCCGAGCGATGCCGCGGAGACGGCGAAGATCGCGCCCACGATGAATGCGACGTGGTAGCCGCCGACGAGCGAGACGAGATCGCGGTGGCCTGCGATGCGAAGAGCGTCGGTGCGGGCCGAGGCGATGCTTGCCAGCACGGCAAGACCGAGCGCGCCGCCCATCATGAACGCCGTGTTGACGATGCCCGAGGCGAGCCCTGACTCCTCGGGCGCGACGTCGCCCATTGCCGCGAGCAGCATCGGGTTGAACGCGATTCCCGCACCGAACCCGAGCAGGATCATGCTGGGCAGGACGTCTGTGAGGAAGCTCCCATCAACTGGCGCGCGGGCGAACAGGATGAGGCCCACCGAGGCTAGCCCGAGGCCGACACCGAGAGGGCGACGGATGCCGAAGCGCATGACGAGCTTCGCCGAGACGCCGATCGACATCGCTCCCATGATCAGGTTCGACGGGAGAAAGGACAGGCCAACCTGCATCGGGCTGTAGCCGAGAACCAGCTGCAGGTAGAGCGCCGAGAGGAAGAACCAGGCAAACATCGCCGCCGCCCAGAGGACGCCCGTGAGGTTTGCGATCGCGACGTTCCGCAGCTTGAAGAGCCGAAGCGGCATCAACGGCGCCGCGACCCGCGCCTCGATCGTCAGGAACGCGGCGAGCAGCGCCACGGCGCCGCCGAGGAGCCCGAGCGTCCGCGCAGAGCCCCAGCCTGACTGGTTCCCGTTGACGATCGCGTACACGGCGAGCATGAGTGCGGCGGTGACCGTCACTGCACCGCCGACGTCGATCCGCTGTGAGCTCGACGCCGTGTGCGCGCCCGGAAGGAGCTTGAGCGCCAACGCGACGACCACGACACCGATCGGGATGTTCACGAGGAAGATCCAGTGCCAGTCGAGCGAGCCCGTCAGCACGCCGCCGAGGAGCACGCCGATCGAGCCGCCGCCCGACGCGACGAAGCCGAAGACGCCCATCGCCTTCGCGCGCTCCCCCGGCTCGGTGAACAGGTTCATCATCAGCGAGAGCGACACAGCCGAGGCGATCGCGCCACCGACGCCCTGAACGGCGCGTGCACTCACGAGCAGACCCTGGGAGCTTGCGAGCCCGCAGGCAAGCGAGGCGACCGTGAACAGGGTGATCCCGGCCAGGAACAGGTTGCGATGGCCAAGCAGGTCACCGAGCCGCCCCCCGAGAAGCAGCAGCCCGCCGTAGGTGAGGAGGTACGCGTTGACGACCCAGGCAAGCGACGTGTCGGAGAACCCGAGATCCGCCTTGATCGACGGCAGCGCGACGTTCACGATCGTCGCGTCGAGCACGATCATCAGCGTTCCAAGACACAGCACGTACAGCGCGAGCCAGCGGCTCCGGCCTTCCAGGGTCATCCGTTCGTCCTTCCTCGTTGATCGACCGCGGGAGGATAGACCTCCGGGCCCGAGCCACCGCGCTTCAGGTGCCCCCGAAAGGGCGCTACATGCAGCCGTATCCGCCGGGGTTCTTGTCGCAGTCGCTCGGGATCGACGAGCCGCCACCGGAGCTCGAACCGCCGCTCGAGCTCGAGCCTGACCCCGCACTCGCGCCGGAGCTGGAGCTCTTCGAACCCGACGAGGTCGAGCTCTTGGAGCTGCTCGACGCCGAGGCCGCCTTCGTCACAACCGTCCCCGAGGGGGCCGAGATCGCGTGCCACACTCCACCCTCACCCTGGCCGGCTACGTCATCGGCCTTGTGATCGCCGGAGTACAGGTAGAGCGGCATGCCCTTGTAGGTCACCTGGACCTTGCCGTCCGGGCGCGTCACCGTCGCAAGGAGCGCCGAGGTGACGCCGGTGCCGGCGACGGGCTTCACGCCTGCGGAGACCACGAGCGGCGGCCAGTTCGTCGAACACGATCCGGTGCACCGAACGGCGCCCTTGGTCTCGAGAGCGTTGTGGTAAAGCGTGCGGCCGGCCGAGCTGACGAGGATCTTCCCGAGCACGCTGTTCTGTGAGCTGCGGACAGAGGTCGCGGTAGCCGCGACGGCACCTGCGGTCACGCCGAGGCAGACGAGGAGCACGAGCCCCGCCAACCGACCTCTCATCTCGCGCCGAGCGCTCACTGCCCATTCCTCCTCAGTCGAACCCTGACAACCAGCGTACGCCCCTCGCTGAGCTGCGGCAAGGGTCGGCCCGGCCTTGCCCCTACCGGACGTTTGTCCAGCTCTGGCCACCGTCGGCACTGCGCCAGACGGAGCGGTCAAAGCCGACGGCGTAGGCGATTTCGGGCTTGCTCGGCGAGTAGGCAACCGGGCCGAACATCGTCGTCGACTGCAGAACGAGACGCCAGGTCAATCCCCCGTCGGTTGACCTGACAACGCCGATGCTCGTCATGAGCACCGTCTTCGCATCGTCCGGCTTGACGGCGTACTCCATCACCATCTTGCCGCCGCGCGAGTCCTTGAACCCGGTCTTGCTCCACGTCGTGCCGTCCACGCTCGTGAACGGGCCGCTGTCCATGTCCCCCGCGACGACACGGCCGCCGTCGGTGTAGGCGAAGGCCCAGGGTGCGACACCGAGCTTCTTCGAGACGAGCTGGAACGACGCTGCGGTATCGGTCGAGCGGTAGAGCGCTCCCGTGTTGAGCAGCAGGTAGAGCGACGCCGGATTCGCCGGATCGACCGCGAGCGCCTGGATCGCGGTCGCGATCAGGCCGGTCGGATGCACCTCGCGCCAGGTCTTCCCGTCGTCGGCGCTGATGGCGACGACAGGAGCGCCGTCGGCGACGGTGCGCCCTGTTCCCTTGCGCGCCACGGCGCCGGTCACACTCTTGGCCTTCGCCCCGGCCGCGACCATCGACGAGCCGAGGTCGACGATGCTGGTCGTGTTGATGCCCTTGAGACCCGCTGGCTTCCAGGTCTTGCCGCCGTCGGCAGAGCGTGTGAGTCCGCTGCTCATGCCGAGTACGACGACGTTGGGATCCGACGGGCCGACGGCGACCGCCCAGTACCAGGGGTCGAACGGGGCTGTCTGCGCCACCGTCGCCGGCGCCACGGTCGGCGTCGTGACCGGCGTCGGCTTCGAGATCGCGCCGAGCGCCATGAACGCCGCCGCGAACATGGCGACCAGGCCGGCGATGAGCAGTCGCTTGCGCACGATTGGCGTCATGTCGTACCTCCTCCGAACGTAAGCCGTGCCGAGGCCATCATGGCTCGCGCGCGGTCGACTGCTGGAACGAGCCGGTCGCCTGACCTTCTGCGTCAAGGGCGTAACGGTGGATCGCCTCGTAGCGGATCTTCGACTCGCCAAGAAGCCGTGCCACGTCGGGCTCGTCCTCCCAGAGGAACGCGACGGCGACCCCGCAGTTCGGGCTCACCTCGCGTGGCCCGGGGACGAGCCTCGCAGAGAGACCGGCCCGTTGCAGGACACGCTCGGAGCGCATCGCGTGCTCCGAGGCGAAGAACGAGACAACGCCGCCCCAGTTCATGCGATCGCCCGCGAGGCGGCGGCGCGAGCGCGCTCGGCGATCACGCGCAGGCCTTCGACTGCGGTGTCGAGATCCTGCTCGGTCGTCTCCATCCCCCACGAGAGCCGGAGGGTTCCCTCAGGCGCCGTCCCGAGCGACCGATGAGCGGCGGGAGCGCAGTGGAGCCCGGCCCGGGTCATCACGCCCCACTCGTCGTCGAGCATCCGAGCGGCCGTCGAGCACGGGATGCCGTCGATCGTGACGGAGGCGATTCCGACGCTCCGATCCGGATCGACCGGCCCCTGCATCGTGATGCCGGGGACATCGGCGAGCGCGTCGCGGAAGTGCCGCCCCAGAGCCGTCGCGCGAGCGTGAATGAGGTCGAGGCCCGTCTCGTGGAGGAACTGGGCGGCGGCGCCGAGGGCGACGATCCCGGTCATGTTCGGCGTGCCGCTCTCGTAACGGTCCGGGGCGAAGTCGGGCTGATACTCGGACTCGGAGAGGCTGCCGGTGCCCCCGCGCAGCAGCGGCTCGATCTCGACGCCAGGCGCCAGGTAGAGCAGCCCTGTCCCTGATGGGCCGAGAAGCCCCTTGTGGCCAGGCATGGCAACTGCGGCCGCGCCGAGCGCGGTGAGTGAGAGCGGGACGTGGCCGGCGCTCTGCGAGGCATCGACGATCAGGTGATGGCCTGCCTCGCGCGCGATCGCCGCCATCTCTGCGATCGGCAGGAGCACGCCGGTCACGTTCGATGCGTGGGTGGCGACCGCGAAGCAGTCGCCTGGGGCACGGAGGCGCGCGGCCCACTCGTCCAGGTCAATCTCACCGGTGTTGCCGTCGGTCGCGACGACCTCGACCGTGCAGGCGCCGCGCTGCTCGAGGCCGCGCAGCGGGCGCATGACCGAGTTGTGCTCGAGCGAGGTCGTGACGATCCTGACACCGTCGACTGCCATGCCGGAGATCGCGAGGTTGAGTGCCTCGGTTGCGTTCTTGGTGAAGATCAGCTCGTCGGGTGACTCGGCAACCAGGAGGTCGGCGAGCTGCTCACGGGCAAGGCTGACGGCCCGGGAGGAGGCGATCGAGCGCCGATGGCCGGAGCGGCCGACGTTGCCACCTGCCGTCTCGAGGAAGTTGAGGATCGACTCGAGCACGACGGGCGGCTTCGGCCATGACGTCGCAGCATGGTCGAGGTAGACCTCGCCGATCACTGTGTCCAGCCGCCGATCGTCGGAGAGATCCAGCTCATGTAGATCACGGCCGCGAGGTAGAAGCCGGCGAGGAAGGCCCAGGCTCCGACACGTCCCTGACCTGCGAGCACGTGCTGGCGGAGTGGGCAGGCGCCGGAGAACGTGGCGATCAGCCCGAGCAGGATGCCGCCAACCAGCACAGCGATCACCGCGCGGATTCCGGACGGCGTCGTCCCGGCCGCGAGCACCCCGTGGGCGACACGGCTGCCGTCGATGAGGTGGAGCGCGCCGAAGACGACCCACGAGCCGACCAGCATCGCACCGACCCCCTTAAGGAGCGCCGTGTCGCGGACGAGCACGTAGTCGCGCAGACCGCCGATGGTGCACATCCGGGAACGCTGCGCGAGGTAGCCGACGATCAGGCCGACGCCAAGTGAGGCGAACGAGACGATCATCGGCGTGCCGCCCAACGCATCGAGAGGGTCGCAACGACGATCCCGGTAGCAACGCCCATCAGAGCGAGCACCGCAGCGACGTCCCCGTACCCGGTGCGGATGATGATCCGAGTCGGGCAGCCCCCGACAAAGAGCGCGGCACCCATCGCGAGCGCGCCGAAGACGAACTGCCGGACGTTGCCGCCGAGATTGATCGAGCCGAACTCGCCGTTTCGCCTCGAGGCGAGGAACGAGCCGAGCACGAGCCCAACGACCGTGAGAATCGGCCACGATCCACCCGGTGACGCGACGTAGAGCTTGGCGCCCTCGACGTGGTTCAGAAACCAGTCGGCGAGGTCACGGCCGTGACAGGCAGAGCACAGCCCGTAAGCAGTCGGCGGCGACATCTTTCCCCACTGGCCGACAGCACCGGCAAGCGCGGCGGCGGCGATCCCGTAGAAGATCGGTGACCGGGCCCAACGGCTCATCGGCGGAAGACTACGAGATCGGTCGACGGGGTAGCCGGGAGGCAACTCATGAGGCGCACGACGTCGACGCGCCGCCTGCCGGCGTTGCGGCAGCAGAGTCGGTCGGTATGAGTCGAAGCCCGCCGCCGAGAACGAGTGCGGCGACGAGGAGGCTCGCAAGCGCATGGGCCCGAACGGGCCGTGGAACGATCTTCGTGATCAGCATCGCAGGTCTCGTGTCCTACCACGCCTGCACGAGCCTTCCTCGCACGCGGTCGCCGGGCGCATGAAGGGCTCAGACCACATTGAACTCGTGCTTCTTGCCGGCCCCCGACGTGACGTACCAGCGACCCGCCTTCAACGTCACGATGGCGGCCTTCGTCCCGACGAAGGCCGAGCCCGTGAGTTCCCTCGACGACCCCTTCGCCGTCGTCAGGGAGAGGCCGCGCTTCGTGCTGCGATCGGTGATCGAGAAGCGGTAGCGCCCGGCACGTAGCGTCGAGACGGACTTGCCCTTCGTCGTCAGGGTGACCGAGCCGTTCGCACCGAGAGTTCCCGCGACCGTGCCGTGGAGCGTCGCTGCGAGCGCCGACCCAACGACATCCTGCTGGGTCGAGCCCTTGCCGGTCGTTGCACCGTAGGGACTCGCGGGAGCCGTGGGTGTACCGGAGGCAAGCGTCGAGAACGTCGTGCGGGTCACCGACGGCTGGTTGAGGTCCTGGGCCGTGTAGGTCGCGTTCGGCTTGAAGTACGTCCCGGGGAGCTCGTAGCTCGCGTCGCAGCCGAAGTCAAGCGTCGTCGCAAGGTTGACCCCG
Organism: Actinomycetes bacterium; assembly: GCA_037142875.1. Classification (GTDB taxonomy): domain Bacteria; phylum Actinomycetota; class Thermoleophilia; order Gaiellales; family Gaiellaceae; genus PALSA-600. The sequence continues at coordinate 6,855 of JBAWZV010000020.1, forward strand.
GGGCCGGCGAGCTGGAACTGCACGTAGCCCTTGCAGCCCGTGAAGTCGGTCGCCGAGTACTGGTTGTCAACCAGCTTGAACATGACCGGCGTACTCACGACGACCTGGTAGGTGCCCGGCGCGATCGACGTCACCTTGTTCCCGGAGTCATCCACGAGAGAGAACTGGCAGTTCATGGTGTAGACGGCGTAGAGCGACGGGACACCGCTCGGAGTCGAGGCGCCGGCCGACGGCGCGAAGACCGCCGCCGCACCCGTGACAAGCATGGCGCCGAGGGCGCACCAACGCCGGCCTCGCGTCACACTCACAGTCGATCTCCCGAGCTCGTCACCCGTCCACTGTATCGCCGCTCTTGCAGAATGTCTCCCCGGCAGCATCACCGCCCGCAGGACGGTCGTCCGACGCGGTATCAGGACGCCACGTCGAACGTCCGGGCGACCCCGCGCCCGGAGAAGTACGTCCAGTGTCCCGGTGTGAGCGTGATGGTGACGCTGCGGTGACCAACCCATGCCCCACCAGTGAGCACCTTCTGCTTGCCCTTGCCCGACTGGAGCGCGAAGGTCGAGTGTGGGTCGCTATCTGTCACGGACACGAGGTAGCGACCCTGTTTGAGCGTCGTGACCGGCTTGCCCTTGAACTGGAGCGCGGCAGCGCCGCCCGCACTCAGCGAGCCGCTCAGCGTGCCTCGCAGAACCGTCGCGATCTTCGAGCCGATCAGGTCGGTCGACGACACCTTGCCCCAGATCGTGGCGTACGGACTGTTCGGTACGACCGGGGTGCCAGAGGTGAGTGTCGTGAACGTGGTTCGGGTCGCTGACGGGAGGTTCAGATCCTGGGCCGTGTAGGTCGCCCCGGGCACAAACGCCATCGAGGGGAGCATGAGGTAGGCGTCACAGCCGGCGTCGAGGGTCGTGGAGAGGTTCACACCGGGGCCGGTGAGCTGAAACTGCACCCAGCCCTTACAGCCGGTGAAGTCGCTTGCGGCCGGGTGGTCGGACGGCTCGACAAGCTTGAACATCACCGGCGTGCTGACGAACACCTGGTAGGTGCCAGGCGCAATTGCGGTGACCTTCTTGCCGGAGTCATCGACGATCGAGAACGTGCAGTTCATCGTGTACTCGACGTAGAGCGTCGGGAGCGCTCCCTGCGTACCCCGGAGCGCGGCGGCGCTTCCCACCGGCACGAGGATCGCCGCTGCCGCCACTGTTGCGAGGCGCCGTGCTGACCGCACCATCAAACCGCCCTCCGAAGTCGTTGTCCCACTGTATCCCCCTCAACCCGAGACCACGAAGGAACTCGTCTTCCCTCGCGCGGACGAGAACCTCCACTGCCCCGCCTTGAGCACGACGGTCGTCGTGCGCGTCCCGACGTACAGGTCGCCCGTCAGGATCGTCGCTGCGCGCCCGACCATCTGGATCGCGAATCCGCTCCGCTGATCCCGGTCACTGAGCGCAATCCGGTACCGGCCCGGCGCAAGGGCGGTGACCGGCTTCCCGGCCTTCGTGAAGGTCGTCTGGCCGCTTGCTCCTACCGTCGCCGTGAGCGTTGCCAGGATCGGAGCCGCCGCCGTTGTCGTCACCGTCTTCGATCCGACGACGTCAGTCGAGGCGGTGCCGGAGCCCGTCGAACTCCCACCGGACGACGGGCCGGAGGGCGAGGTTGGTGAGCCAGTCGCGGTCGTCGTGAAGACAGCACGCGCGACGGTCGGCTGATTCAGATCGCGCGCGGTGTAGGTGGCGCTTGGCTGAAAGGTCGCCTTGAGGATGTCCTTGTCCTCGTCACCGTCCTGGAGCGTCGTCGCAAGATCGACCCCAGACCCTGTCAGCACGAACTGCGCAGACCCCTTGCACGCGGTCATGTCATACGTCCCGGAGAGATCGATGATCGAGAAGACGACAGGGCTCGTCACCATCACCTGGTATGTCCCGGGGGCAATCAGGGTCACCACCCTGCGGCTGTCGTCGGTGATCGAGAACGTGCAGTTCATCGCGTAGGCGACGTACAGCGTCGGCAGCACGGCCGCCCGGTTCGCGCCCTCACCGGTCGGTGAACCGACGGCGACGACGGCAGACGCCGTCGCAACGAGCGAGAGAAGCCGTGCGCGTGCTGCCATTGCAAACCTCCGGTCGGATCGTGCGGTGGGTAGTCAAAAGGGGAGGGGCCTGTCTCCAGGCCCCTCCCCGACGTTCACGCCATCTGTCTCGGGCCTCGCCCTAGAGAGAACCGGCGAGCGTGCCTCGGACTGCCGCTGCATTCATCGGTGCCTGACGGATACGTACACCCGTGGCGTCGAAGAACGCGTTCGCGACTGCCGCCGCGATCGCTGTGGTCGGCGGCTCGCCGGAGCCGGTGGCGATCCAGCCATTCGCGGCTGCGGCGGTGTTGCCCGCACTCACGTCGCTGGTCACGTCACCAGGGACGACGGTCGTGTACTTGCCCGGGTGGACGTTGACCAACGTCAGCTTCGGGCTGTCCTTGAACCGGAGGATCGGGTACGTCACCCAGTCGAGGCTCGTGACCCGCTCCGTGTTCCACGTCGGCATCTCGTACAGCGCACGCGAGAGGCCCTGGATCGCTGAACCGCTCATCTGGTTTGTGACCAGCTGCGGGTTGATCGTGATCCCGTTGTTCTGGGCGACATAGATGTGCTTGACGACGATCTTGCCGGACTTCTTGTTGACCTCGATGTCCGCCACCATGCCGGTCTGGCTCGATGCGAACGTGCCGAAGGCGAAGCCGCGACCGGTCACGATGTTGCCGGCCTGCTTGACCGAGTTCGCAACCTTTGGCTTCCAGCCGGCCGCGATCGTTGCCGCGTCCATCGTGGCCAGCCAGCGCTGCCCGAGAAGAACGGTCCCGTCGATGTTCGACCGGCGGAACGCGACCGGGTCCGTGTTCGCCGCATACGCAAGCTCGTCAACGATCTGCTCGCTGGCGAAGTACGACTGCGGCGCGTTTGGAGCACGGAGAGCGCTGATCTTCAGCGATCCACCGTACAGCGGCTGCGTCTTGGCATTGACCCGCCGGGCATAGCCCGTGTTGTAGACCGCGCTGTCGGACGGGGTCGGGCCGCCGTTCCCCGGAACTGCCGCCCACGTCGCCGTGCCGAGCAGCTCCTTGGTGGTGTCGATCGTTGTACCGGCCTGTCCGTATGCGGTCCAGTCGGCGGCCACGATCTTGCCGTTGGCGTCAACGCCCATCTTGACGTCGTACATGTGCGACGGGCCGTAGCTGTCCCAGCCGTGCTGATCCCAGCGCATCCACTGCATGCGGACCGGCTTGCCGATCTTCTGGGAGATCATCGCGGCCTGCTCGGCGCACTCGCCCTGCTGACCTCCACCGAACGAGCTTGCGCCCTCGTACCAGATCACGCGAACCTGGTTGCCGTTGGCGAAGCCAAGCATGGTGGCGATGTTCGGCGGGATGCCCTGGAGCGACTGGCCCTGGACATACAGCGTTGCACTCGCCGCCTTGACATCGGCGACCGCGCAGTGCGGGCCGATCGGCACGAAGTTGTTGTAGTGGTACTTGTACGTCGCGGAGACGGTCTTGGTGGCCGTCGCCATCACGGTCGGCACGTTGCCGCTGTCTGCGGTGAAGCGTGCCGGGTTGAGCGTGTTCGTGTCCGCGGCGGACCGCATCCACGACCAGTAGTTGCCCGATCCGGTGAACTTCGGATCGCTCTTCCACACAACCTTGAGCTGCGAGGCAGCCTGGATTGCGTCG
>JBAWZV010000021.1:0-9854 GCA_037142875.1 Actinomycetes bacterium
GAAGGAGTTCTCGCGCAAGTCGTTCCTCAAGGGCGGCGGCGCACTCGTCGTCGGCCTCAGTGCTGCCGGTGTTGCCGGTAAGGCTCAGGCTGCCGGTTTCGACCCCCTCAGCAACCCGGGGATCGCTGCCGACCCGAACCAGTACTCGTCGTACGGGCCGTTCGACTCCACGCAGCTCGACTCGTGGTTCGTCGTTCATCCCGACAACTCGATCTCCATCAAGATGGGCAAGGTCGAGCTCGGCCAGGGCACCGCGACCGGTTTCGCGATGGTCGTCGCCGAAGAGCTCGATCACGATCCCCGTCTGATCCGGATCATCGAGAACGACACCGACATCACGCCGAACTCCGGTTCCACCGTCGGTAGCCAGTCGATCCAGACGACCGCGAAGGCGCATCGCGCAGCCGCGGCGTACGCCCGTCTCACCCTCCTCGGCCTCGCGTCGACGAGCCTTGGTGTCCCCGCTGCGAGCCTCACGGTCAGCAACGGTGTCATCTCGGGTGGCGGCAAGACGACCACCTACGGCGCGCTGCTCGGCGGCAAGCTGTTCAACACCCAGGTGCCGTCGACGTACAACCTCGCCGGTGGCGCCTTCACGCCGCCGGTTGCTCCGCTGACCGCTGGCTCGTACGCGACCCACGGTGCTGGTCTTGCGCCGGGCTTCCCGAACCTTGTGAAGCCGGTCAGCCAGTACAAGATCGTCGGCATCAAGAGCGTTCCGCGTGTCGACATCCCGGCGAAGGTGAACGGCACGTACACCTACGTGCACAACGTTCGCATCCCGGGCATGCAGCACGGCCGGATCGTCCGCCCGCGCGGCCAGGGCGCCGTCTATGACGGTGTCGCCCCGAAGGTGCTGTCGGTCGACGCCACGTCGATCAGCCACATCCCGGGTGCCAAGGTTGTTCAGAAGGGTGACTTCGTCGGCGTCGTCGCGACGAAGGAGTACGACGCGATCCAGGCTGCAGCACAGCTGAAGGTCCAGTGGGCCCCGCTGCCGCTGCTCGCCAGCTCGGGCGGGATGTTCAGCCAGATGCGGAAGTTCGATGCCGCAGGCCAGGCACCCGCCTCGTACAAGGTCAACATCGGGAACGTCGACGCGGCAATCGCAAGTGCGCCGGTCAAGGTCTCGGCCTCGTACACCCACGCGTACAACGGTCACCTGCCGATCGGGCCGAGCTGTGCCGTCGCTGATGTCAAGGCGACCGGTGCTCGGGTCTACTCGAACGCGCAGAACTGCTACGCCATCCGCACGTCCGTGGCGAACGTCCTCAAGTTCACGGTGAACCAGGTTCGCGTGACGTACTACGAGGGCTCCAGCTGCTACGGCAGCTCGCCGCAGACCGACGTCGCCGAGGGTGCTGCGCTCATGTCGCAGCTCGCCGGTGCCCCGGTCCGCCTGCAGTTCATGCGGTGGGACGAGCACGGCTACGACAACTACGGCCCGGCGTACCTGATGGACGCCCGTGCCGCAGCTGACTCGGCCGGCAACATCGTTGCAACCGAGCACGTCATGTTCGGCATCCCCGGTGCTGCGACCTCGCCGGTCGAGCTCCAGATCGGGATGACCGCACCGACGTACTCGACAAGCGGTGCAAGCGACTCGGCGAACAACGGGACGCAGTACAACCTCCCGAACCGCCGTGTCGTGTCGAAGTCGCTGCCCCTCCAGGGCAACTACTTCAAGACCGCCGCTCTGCGTGCTCCGAATGCCCCGCAGTCGGCATTCGCGTATGAGCAGATCATCGACGAGCTCGCATACGCTGCGAACCGGGATCCGTACGAGTTCCGGCTCCAGAACGTTGCGACGCTTGCCACGGACATGGCCAACGGCCTCACGGCACTCACGTGGGACCGCTGGAAGGGTGTGCTCGTGAAGTCCGCAGCGATGTACAAGTGGCAGCCGCGTGTTGCGAACTCGGTCAAGCAGACCGGCAACATCCGGACCGGCCGCGGCATCGCGATGGGCACGTTCGCGAACACGCAGACCTGCAACGTCGTCGAGATCAAGGTCAACATGAAGACCGGCAAGATCACGCCGACCGAGATCTGGAGCGCCCAGGACACCGGCATGACCGTGTTCCCGGACGGTAACCGGAGCCAGGGTATGGGCAGCCTCATCATGGGTGTCAGCCGTGCCCTCTCCGAGCAGATCGGGTTCAACAAGACGAACGTCACGACGCTCGACTGGGTCACGTACCCGATCCTGCGCTTTGCCGATTCGCCGAAGGTGAACTTCGAGTACATCCAGCGCTACGACATCCCGGCCACGAATGCGGGTGCCATCGTTGCTGGTACGACGAAGTCAGCACCGGTCGGCAACGTCGCCGATACCGGCGTCTTCGTGTCCGGCTCGGGTGAGCCGCCGCTTGCTTCCATCGCAGCGGCAATCGCCAACGCGTTCTTCGACGCAACGGGTGTCCGCATCCGCCAGGCGCCGATGACGCCGGCCCATGTCCGGAGCGTGCTCCGCACAGCAGGGGTCGCTTAGGCGATTCAGTAGTCCCGCGGAAGGGGCCGGCCTCGTTTGAGGCCGGCCCCGACGCACCTCTCGCACTTGTTGCGAAGGGACGACGACTTGGTAGCACAGTCACCAAATCGCGCCTCGGTACGACTCCGGGCGGCCTTGCTCCTCGTAGTGTTCGGGGCGGCCTGCGTACTCGCTGCGGCCAGCGCGCAGGGCGCGGTCTCGGCCAAGATCTACGTCCGCTTCACTGTCTCGCACACCTTCGTCGTCACGTTCGCGGACGGCTCAACCGTCGGCACGACCTCGGCTCCAGGAGTGCAGATCCCGCCCGGGACGTACCAGATCGTCCTCGACAACGGCGACAACGTGAAGGACATGACCTTCTATCTCGCGGGTCCCGGCGTGCAGTTGATCACCAACATGGGCGGCGGCGAGGCGACCGGGGACACCCAGAACGTGACGTTCCAGGCCAATGCGCAGTACCAGTTCTATGACCAGGGCAACCCGGGCCCGACGACGCGCTTCATCTCGACCAGCGCGAGCGGCTCGAACGGTGGAGACGTCAGCTCGCCGGTCTCTGGCGCGAACTCGGGCGGTGTGGCCGGGAGCACCGGTGGAAACAACTCGCTCATCTCCTCGAAGTCTGCGGTCGCGGCTGCTGCGATCTACAGGGGCATCCTGAGCGGATCGGTCTCGCCAGCGGGAGCCGTGACCCTGCTGCAGGGCGGGAAGGCCGTCACGAGGCTCAAGGCGGGCCGTTACCGGGTCACCGTCACCGACAGGAGCGCGACTGATGGTCTCGTGATCGGCTGGTCGAAGGGCGACCCGGTCTCCGCGAGCGGTTCATCCTTTGTCGGCACGCGTTCCTCGAACGTGGTACTGACCGACGGAAGGTGGATCTTCTACGCCACGACCGCTACAAAGAAGCATGACCTCGTTGTCTACGGCTAGGCCGAGCGCGACACAGACACCGCTCACGACGCGAGGTCGTCGGGCGCTCTCGCGGCCCTGTGCGCTGATCGCGACCCTTGCAGCTGTCCTGGGCGTCGTGGCTGTTGTCCCGGGGAGCGCACGTGCTGCGACTCCAGTGCTCAGTGTCACCTTCAAGTTCGACGGAACGTTCACGGTGTCGCTCAACGGCCGTTCGCTCGGTGCCACCTCGGCGCCCGGCGGCGTCATCCCACCCGGCTACTACGAGGTGGTTGTCGATGACACGGCGGAGATCGGCTACATGTACTTCGACCTCCAGGGGCCGGGCGTCAGCATCCTGACGAATAACTTCGAGGGAGCGGACGCCTACCAGAGCTACTTCGAGACGTTCCTGCCGAGCTCGACCTACACCTACCGGGACTCGTTCAATCCGAAGGGCGCGACGATGTACTTCAGCACCTCCGGTGCCTCGACTGGCGGCGCCTCCTCGGCGCCGAGCGCGTCAACCTCCCCGACGTCCGGCAGCGGCGACACCAACGGCACGGTTGTCGGGTCGAAGTCGAAGTCGAAGGCATCGACAGCGACGACGACCAAGGCGGCTTCATCACCGATTCTCGGAACGCTTTACGGCACGATCGGCACACACGGGGCGATCACCTTCACCAGGGGGCCGAAGGCCGTCACATCGATCCACGCGGGCCGGTACACGCTCATCGTGCTCGATACAACCTCGAGCGACGGGTTCACGATTCGCGCGACCAAGGCACAACCCCTAGCGGTGAGCGGCGTCTCGTTCGTTGGTAAGAAGACCGCCACGCTGACGTTTTCGACCGGCCAGTGGATGTACTACGGCACCACGGCCAGCAGGAGCCACTACTTCCTCGTTACGGGCTGAGACGCAGAAGGCGCCCTACGGCGCCCTCTTGTGCACTCTCTCCGCCTACGGGCGGGTGTGAAGCTCCCCGGGTTGGACTCGAACCAACAACCCTCCGGTTAACAGCCGGATGCTCTGCCAATTGAGCTACCGGGGATCGCTCGGCGCGAGCATTGTAGATCAGCTGACGTGCAGCAGGACGGTGGTCGTGTGTAACGGCCGCCCGTCCTCCGCTGACGGCTCGTAGAGGACGAGCTTGATGTCGCCGGCGGGCAGGTCGAGCATGGTCGCCCAGGTGCCGCGCTCGGGGGCGCCGCTCGAGGCCATGATCGACTTTGTCTCCAGCTTCGTCGCGCCGCGCCACACCTCGAGACGGAAGGTCGCCTCGAAGACCACCGCGGTTCCCGCGACGCGGACAGGACTGCTCACGCTGGAGTCGCGCGCAGGTGACGTCACGACGATGGTGGCGTCGGCCGTGAGATCGGCGTAGTCGGCCACGGTCGCCGGACGCGCGAGCGGCGCCCCGCTTGCATCCTGGAGCGTGACGGAGCCCGCTTTCGTGTCGCGGATCGCGACCGAGTGGACGGTCGGGAATCGTGTGAGGGTCGAGACGATCTGGGCCTGCGCGCTCCGCGTGAGCCCGTCGACGCCGGAGAAGGTGGCCGTCGCGGCGCCGTCGGCGATCGCGAGCCTCACGAGGCGCGTATCGGTTGGGATGGCGCTGACGTCACCGACCGGGGGGCCGGCGAGGAGTGCTTCCAGCGCTGCGGTGGCGATGCCCGCCGTGTCGGGTACCTGCACGGTCGCGCGGATGAGAATGCCGTCGTGGAGGAAGAACGTCGCCACAGGCCGCGTCGCGACTGCGGTGGACGCCGTGGGGTCCGACGTGCCGGTGCCGCACCCGGTGAGCACGACCGTGAGGAGTGTGACCGCGAGGAGACGGGTTCTCATGTCACGAGTCTGCCAGTGCGGGCTCCGGTTGGGCGGGGTCGCCGGAGTATCCTTCGCCGCGTGAGCCCGTTTGCCGTCGTCATGCTCGTCGCCGCGGTGGCGCTCGTCGTTTCGGCGGAGTGGCAACGGATCGGGCGCATGCTCGGCGTGGAGGGCCTCCCGGGACGCGACCGGCGTCGACGGAAGACGCGGCTCAGGCTCGTCGAGCCCGAGTCCCAGGAGTTCGCCCGCTCGGTCGAGCGAGATCTCGCAGCGCTTCCGACGGTAGAGGATCGCGACTAGCGAACGGTGACGGTGCGGACGAGCTTCGTCGTATTCGGACGGATCCGTCCGACGTCCTCGGTGTTCTTCGCCTCCTGGTAGTCGGAGGCCGTGACCACGATCCGGTGCGCCCCGGCTCTGGTAACAAGCGTCAGGCGGCCGTCGGTTAGATGCGCGTGGACGGCGCGACCGTCGACAGACGCCGAGATCGAGCGTGGGTCGACGCCGGAGAGCACATCGGCGACGGAGACGACGATCGTTCCCTGACGGGCCGAGACGACGCGCACGACCGGCGGCTTCGTGTCGTCGACCCAGTAGCGGAACTCGAACGCTCCGGCCTGCGCCGACGATCGGGTGTCGAAGACGACGTCGTATGTTCCGGCCAGGGGAAGAATCGCCCCGGCGATCGGGCGCGGCTCGCCGAAGCTCGAGAAGTACGGGTTGAGATACGTCGGCAGACCCGAGTAGCCCGTGAGGTGGTTCTCATCGCCCTCGTACACGACGTGTGGAACAGCCTGGCCGGAGACCACGGCGACACCGAAGTTGGCGACCGGACGCTTCAGCGTCACGCGGTACACCGACTCGGGGCCCGGATACGGGATGTCGCCGCCGCTCGGGTAGCGGTACGCGGAGACGAGCGAGTCTCCACCAACGGTCGTCCCGTAGTGCAGCCCGGGGACAGTCAGCGCCGTGGTCTGCTCGGTGAGGAGAGACGGGTGGTCAACCTGAACCCAGAAGGGGATGCGGCGGGTCTCGGAGGCGTGGCTTAGCACGACGAACCCGGTCACGTCGCCGGAGGCGACCTGGTCGCCGACGGTCGCAGCCAGGTCGAGCTCGCCTGGCACGGAGACCGTCGGGTCGGTCACGAAGGTGACTCCCTGCGTCTGGTTCTGAACCTGCACGGCGACCGACCAGGTGCCCGCTCCGCCGCCGGCGTCGGTCAGTGACACCGTCTCTGTCCCGCCGTTCGCGGCGAACGCGATCCCAGTCGGATTGGCGAACAGGAGCGGATCATCGGCCCGGGCGAGATCGACCAGCCCACCGCCCTCACGGAGAACCGAGACCTCACGCCCGTCCTCGCCGTGGACAGGCACGGCGGTCTGGACAAGGGCGGACTTGATCTGCGCGACCGACCAGGTGGGGTGCCGCTCGGCCAGGAGTGCAGCGCCGCCCGCGACGTGCGGGGAGGCCATGCTCGTACCGCCAAGCTCTCCGAACGGCCCACCCTGGTCGAGCGGGAGGGATGAGGTGATGTCGACGCCGGGCGCGCTCACGTCCGGCTTCAGCTGCCGGGACAGTGGCGTCGGGCCGGCTGACGAGAAGCTCGCGATCGTCCCTGACTCCGTCGTGGCCGCGACCGTGATCGCGTCTGCCGCGTTGGCGGGCGAGCTGATCGAGCCGTACCCGAACTGGGCGAAGTCGTTGCCCGCGGCGACGACCGGGACGACGCCGGCGTGCGCGGCGGCTTCGATCGCGGAGACGACGATGTCCCGTGACGGTTCGATCTCGGGCTCGCCGAGGGAGAGGTTGATCACGTCCATGCCGTCAGCGACCGCGGCCTCGATCGCCGCGGCGATCTCCGGGGAGTTCCCGTCGAGCCCGAAGTCCGGTGTCGGGATCGTGAGCGCCTTGTAGTTGCCGATGTACGCCTCGGGTGCAACGCCCGAGAGCTTCTGGCGCCCGTCCCGGGTGCCGTGGTCGCCCGCCGCGATCCCGGCGACGTGCGTCGCGTGAAACGAGCCGTTGGGCGTCGAGGGGTCGAACGGCAGCGTCGCGTTTGCGTAAACAGGGAAAGCGGGCGCGAACGTGCGTTGCACGATCACCTTCGTGGTTGCGACCTTCTTCTGTCCCTTCGGAAACCCGGACGGATACGTGAAACCGGTTGCCTTCAGATACGGGTGCGTCGCCTCGACGCCGTCGTCGATGATCCCGATCTTCATCCCGTTCCCGGCCGTTGCGAGCGTCGTTCCCCAGAGCTTGTCTGCCCCGATCGCCTGCGGCCCCTGCGTGAGATTCAGCCCGAGCGAGTGGTACCGGACAGTCGGCCACACCTCGGCGACGCCGCGGACGTGCGCCAGAGACGGGAGGGCGGACGTCGGCAACACCACGGCCAGGCCGTCGGCCACGAGACGGTAGCGCCAGCGGATCCGGGCCAACGGGATCGCGGCGACGATGTTGCGTTGCACCCGAGCCTGCGACGCGATCATCGCCTTCAGGTACGCCCTGTGCCCGACCGACGTGAGCGTGCGCCCGAAGGCCGTCATCGGCGGGGCTTTGAGCGTTACGACGACCTCGGTCAGCTGAACCGGCCTGGCCGCGAGTCCGTCGCCGGAGACGCAAACGGCGGCTAGCGCCGTCGCAGTGAGAAGGGCAATGCGTCTCAGAATGCGGATGAGAGGACTTGAACCTCCACGCCCCGAAAGGCACACGGACCTGAACCGTGCGCGTCTACCAATTCCGCCACATCCGCGTGCTCGTCAGTCTAGCGCCGAGCGCGGGTTGGGCCGCTACGATGCGTGTCGTGGCGAAGGAGCGGCTCCAGGCGATTCTCGAGAAGGCATTTCCGGATGCGCCGGAGGTCCTCGTCATCGACCGCGGTGGCGGCGATCACTTCGAGGCACGCGTCACCGACAGCTCGTTCAACGGTCTGTCGATGATCGATCAGCACAAGCTGATCTACAAGGCGCTCGCCGAGCCGTGGGCCGACGGGACCATCCACGAACTTCGCATCAGGACAAAGGGCGTCACCGACACGGGAGGAGCATCGTGAGCTACAGCGAGAAGATCCAGGAAGTGATCGACTCGGCGCCGGTGGCGCTGTTCATGAAGGGAACTCCCGACGCGATCATGTGCGGCAACTCCGAGAGGGCGCTCGGCGCGCTGCGCCGTGCCGGAGCGTCGGTGACCGCGGTCGACGTGCTCACCGACATGCAGATCCGTGAGGACCTCTCGGCGATCTCCGGCTGGCCGACGATCCCGCAGGTGTTCGTCGGTGGCGAGCTCGTCGGCGGGGCAGACATCGTCGAGGAGCTCGAGCGTTCCGGGGAGCTCGAGCGGACGCTCATCGAGAAGCTCGGCGAGAACTACTGGGAGAGCCGCGGCGAGCAGACCGCCGTTCTTACCGAAGCCTGACGCTCGCTTACGCTGCCAGGATCGCGAGGACGTCGTCGGCGTGCGTCTCGGGCTTCACCTTCCCGATCACCCGCTTGACAACACCGTCGGCGTCGATCACGAACGTCGCTCGGACGATGCCCATGTACGTTCGGCCGTAGCGGGACTTCTCGGCCCAGACCCCGTAGGCCTCCGCGACCGCATGGTCGGGATCGGCAAGCAGCGTGAAAGGCAGCTCGAAGTTGCGTTTGAAGCCTTCGTGGGAGGAGACGCTGTCGGGTGAGACCCCGAGCACGACGGCTCCGGCACGCTCAAACTCGGCCCACGCATCACGGATTCCGCACGCCTGCGTCGTGCAGCCTGACGTGTTGTCCTTGGGATAGAAGTAGAGAACGACGGGCTTACCGCGCAGATCCGAGAGCTTGACGGTGTCGCCTGTGTCGGTCTGGACTTCGAAATCCGGAGCTGGTTTGCCTTCTTCGACCACGTTCGATCCTCCCGCTAGTGTGCGTGGCCGATGCTAGCCGTCCATCACGCCAACGCCGCGCTCGTGATTGCCGCGTGCCTGGCCGCGAGCGTCTCCGCGTTCATCGCGCGGCGTCGAGGAGCTGGACGGTGGAGCGCTCACCTGATCGCACTCGCGCAGACGCTCGTCGTTGCGCAGGTCGGGATGGGGCTTCTGCTTCTCGCGTCACACCGGCACGCCGCCGACCGCCTGCACTACGCCTACGGGATATTCGCGCTCACGGCGCTGTTCGCCCCGTGGTTCTACGCGCCGAAGGAGCCGCGGGCGCGGCTCGCCTGGTTCGGTACCGCCGCGCTCGTCGCGGGCGCGCTCGGCGTCCGCGCGTACATGACGGCGTGAGGCCGCTCTCGCCCTTCGCCCGGAACCTGGCGATCCTTGCCGGCATAGCCCTGCTGATCGTCGTCCTCAACCTTGAGCGCTCGCTCACGACGGCATCGCTGCTCGTTCGTTTCGCCTTCTACCTGGCGATCGTCTTCGGGATCTACCTGCTCTGGCGCGACTTCGGCCGTCGCGAGATCGAGTTCTGGCCGACGGAGCGCCAGCGCGTCTTCTACGCGGCCGCCGGACTGCTCGCCGTTGATGCCGGCTGGTGGGTCACGACGTCGCTCGCAGGACGGGACGCGCTCGTAGCCATCCTCGCCGCGGCTGCGTGTGTCACGGTTGGTGTGCGCACCTGGCGCGGGCAGCACCGGTACGGCTGAGAGCGCCGGAGCCTAGGCTTCGGCGCCCGCGCC
>JBAWZV010000022.1:0-9691 GCA_037142875.1 Actinomycetes bacterium
CCCGCCGTGAGCGTTCGGAGCACGAGGCCCAGGTCGGCGGCCGTCATGTCGGAGAATCCGGCGAGCGGCGTGACGTCGCCGTCGCGCCGCAGGAGCGGCGGGCGACCGACCTTGAGGTGAATGTCCGATGCGTCAGCGGCAACGGCGTCGGCGAGCAGTGCGTCGAGCTCCATGGAAGTGGTGTCGGCAGGCCAGCCGCGGCGCTTTAGCTCAGCGGCCGAGCATTGCGAGCGCACGCAGCGGGACGCGGGCGAGGCCGAACTGCTCACCGGGGCTTGTGATGTCCCCGAGCAGGATCCGTTCGACCGTCCGCCAGAGGAGGTCGGTGCGGGCGACGCGCCAGCTGGTCCGCGGCCAGCGGTCGAGCGCCACCTTGAGCTTCCACGAGGCGCGATGCAGCGAGGAGATCTCGGCGTCGAGAGCAGCCTGGTACGGCTCGAGCGTCGTCGTGCGACCGGCGAGGAGGTCGAGGACAGCTGCGGCAGCGAGCCGTCCGGAGACGAAGCACTCGTACATGCCGTCGCCGGAGACGGGATCGACGAGGCCGCCGGCATCACCGACGAGGAGCGCCCGCTCACCCGCGATCACCGTTCCGGGGCGGCGAAGCGGCAGCCGGTGGCCGCGGAGGTTCTCGAGCGCGTTGGGCTCAAGCCCGTGAGCGCGGCAGAGGCGATCGAGGTGCTCGCGCAGATTGGGCCCCTCGGTCTGCCAGGCGCCGACGCCGACGTTTGCGTGATCGCCCTTCGGGAAGACCCAGCCGTAGCCGCCAGGGATGTCGGCGAACTCGATCACCGCGCGGCGTTCGTAGCGCTCGCGGTCGAGCACCGGATACATGGCGTTTCCCTCATAGGCGACCCCATGGACAATGCCTCCGCCAAGACCGAGCGCCTTCGCCGATGTGCCGTTTGCACCGTCGGCACCGACGACGATGTCGGCCTGGATCCGCTCGCCACTCCTGAGGGACAGTCCCTCGGCGCCGTACTCGACGGTGGTGCCCTCACGCACGTCCACACCCTTGTCGCGCGCCGCGTCGAGCAGGAAGGCATCGAGGCGTCGCCTCTGGGTCATCAACACGATCGGACTGCGCGCCTGCCGCACGACCGCGGGGCCGTAACGGAAGCGCAGCTCGACCGTGTCGACCTCCTCCTCCACGACGGGGCGCGGGTCGACAGGACACTGCAGGACAGCGCGCATGGTCATGCCACCACCGCACGGCTTGTCGCGCGGGAACGTCGCCTTGTCAACGAGCAGCACCGATGCGCCTGCCTCTGCAATGCGGAGGGCAGTGGTCGAGCCGGCCGGTCCGCCGCCCACGACGAGGACGTCATGCCGCTTCACGGGGCCAGCGTACTTCAGGCCCGGGCGCTGCGCGCCGATACGAAGGAGGTGAGAGCAAGCAGGGACGAACAGGGATTTCTGATGATCGAACTGCTCGTCGCGCTGATCGTGATGGGAATCGCGCTGACCGCCTTCGTGCTCGCGTTCGCCGTCGGGATCGTCGCGATGAAGGGCGCCGCGAACACGACGACGGCGTCGTTCCTCGCTGACGCGCAGATGGAGAGCTACCGGGCGATGCTCTCACGCGATGTCGGGCTTGACGTCTCGACCGGAACGGTCACCGCTCTCGACACGACCTACAAGAATGACGCCGCGTGCGCGAACGCCACCACCTCCACGACGTGCTCCGCAAGCGGCGTCGCGACGACCGAGACCGGCCCGACCGGGACAGTCCCTCACACCTGCGCCACGATCAACGGCTGGTATCCGAACACAACACCGTGCGTCCCGAGCCGGCTTGTCAGCTCGACGACGACGCCTGCCAGCCCGGACGGCGGTGCGTACCGGATCGACACCTACATCGTGAAGCTCGCGGCCGACACGAGCGGCGTGACGAACCAGCGAGCAACGAAGCTCGTCACCGTCGTCGTTCGGAGCGCCTCGCTGAAAGTGCTCGCCCGTGAGACGTCGGTCTTCGACTGCTCAACCGGTGTCGACCCGAACTCGAGCGACTGCTGACGCCGTCAGGCGCGCGGGCCGTTGCGAAACACGAGGTCGTCGACGACCCGGTAGCCCGTGACCGTCCGTGCCGGCGTCGCGTTGACCGTCAGATCGACGTGAAGGCGCGGAAGCGCGTTGCTGCCCGCTGTCACGTTCGGGCCGAGGTAGCTGAAGATCGATCCTCCGGTCAGGTAGTCGGCCCACTTGTACCCCCCCGTGCAGGCCGAGCCACTCACCCGGTAGAGGCCGTAGACACTCCCGCTTCCCCGTGTACACCAGGTGACGAGCACCGAGCCGTCGCAGGGCGGCCCTGAGAGGGTCACGGCCGTCGCGGCCTGAGCTGTCTCGCTGCACGCCGCATGAACGTCGACCCGGAGCTTGTCGAGCCCGAGATGCACTGAGCTCTGCGCGGTGAAGTCGGCCGACAGCGTCGCCTGGGTTCCGTTCCCGGAGACGAAGAGCACGCTGATCCCGCCCGCGACGACGGCGAGCATCGTCATCGCTGCGACGAGCTCGATCAGCGTGAACCCGTGCTGCTCGCTCGTGAGGGAGCCCAGTCGGTGTCGGAGAGCCTCGAAGATCACCATTCACTCCGTCTTTCGGCATGCCCGGCCGCCGAGTTGAATAGTGGCACCGATCGGGGCATGCCTCGATCGAGGGATGGCATCCCGGCGTCAGACGCCGAGACCGTGAAGAGATGAAACGCATCGGCGTTCTCCTCCGGACGCTCGATCTCAGGCGAGAGGAAGGCCTCTCGCTCGTTCTCGCGCTCGGCGTCCTGCTTGTCTTCTCGGTGACCACCGTCACCGCGTCGACGATGGCGCTCTCCTCCCGAAGCACTGCGAGCGTGAGCAACGCGCAGCAGAACGCCTACGCGCTCGCCGAGGCCGGGCTCAACAACGCGATGTCCGTGCTCGAGAACGTCCCGACCGTCGACCCGACCGACCCGTACCTCCTGCCGGCGTCGACGAGCCCGAACGTCTCGACATACTCGACAGGCTCGGTCTCATGGTGGGGGACGTACGACCTGAATAGCCTCACCTGGTCGCTCGCCGCCCGCTCGACCGTGCCGAACCCTCTCCGCCCGGGCGCGACGATCCAGCGGCAGCTCACGCAGATGCTCTTCGTCGGGCCGAGCACTGCCGGGAACTGGAACCGCATCTACGACGACGACACGGCGCAGTGCCTGACGCTCCCGGCGGGTGAGAACATCAGCGTGAACATCGGCACCCGTGGGCCGCTCTGCCTGAACGGTGCGACGATCACCGGGGCCACCACGGTCGTGGACGTCGGTGGGACGACGACCCTGACGCCCGGTGCCAACACGAGCGACGTGTTCGTCGCCGGAACCGGCTCCGGGTCGACCTGGGTGAACCCGTCGAACATCACCGTGAACGACACGGCCTTCTCGACAACCACGATCGGATCGGGCGTGACGAGCGGCAACCTGATCGGGTCGAACTTCGGCTTTGGTCTCGACGAGGACGCGACCGTCGTCGGCATCCAGGTGAGGATCCACCGCACGGCGAGCATCAGCAGCGCGTTCAAGGACAACGACGTGCGATTGCTGATCAACGGGACGCCGCTCGGCGCCGACAATGCCGGCACGACCTTCTGGGGGACGGGGGAGGCCGACGGCAACTACGGCGCCACCAACAACACCTGGGGTCTCACCCTGAAGGGGAGCGACATCAACAACGCGAACTTTGGCGTGCTGCTCAACGTGAAGAACTCGAACAAAGCGAGTGCCACCGCCTCGGTCGACTACATCCAGGTCACGGTGACCTACGCGCCGGCGGCGAGCATCGGCTCGGCCGTCACTCCGGTCGCCGGGGCGTACCTCGTCGGAACGTGCACGTGGAGCACCCACTCGGCGGACACCCCGTGCAGCACAACCGACCATGTGTACGCGTCCGCGTCGGGAACGACCCTTCCGAGCGACCTGAACAAGCCCGTCGTCGACTTCGATTACTGGTACACGAACGCCGCGCCGGGACCAAACCATGGGTGTGACGTCCGAACCGGCACGCCTCCCGTGTTCGACAACAACAGGTCGTACGACAGCAGCGTCGCGACCCGCAACATCGTCCCGACGAACGCGAGCTACACGTGCATCGCCAAGAACTCCGACGGGATCCGGATCGGCGAGATCTCCTGGAACTCGACGACCCACGTGCTCACCGTGTACGGCTCGATCTTCTTCGACGGCGAGGCCGACTTCAGCGACAAGAACTATGTCGTCCACTACCAGGGGCGCGCGGCGATCTACAGCTCCGACGGAACGCACGTCGACGCGCAGCTCTGCGCAGGCGGGTCGGGCACGACGAGCTGTTACGACGGCGACATGACGAACTGGGACCCGACCCACAACCTGCTCGTGCTCGCACTCGGCGACAGGATGAAGGCCGGCAACAACGACTGCAAGCTCGACGAGGCGAACACTGCCTTCCAGGGGATCCTCTGGACGAAGAACAACTGCCTGGTGGATGCTGGCGCGAAGGTCAGCGCGCCGATCATCACGAACAAGCTCGTGCTCGGCACCGGCCTAGCCGGGGTACCGCACTTTTTTCAGTGGCCGGGCGTCGGCGGACGCATGCCTGGCGTCACCGGCGGTAACTACACCTTCACGCTCGGGCCGGTCTCCGGCTGACCTTGCACGGACCAGGCTAGAATGCCAGCCTCCTGGGGGTGTGCCCGAGCGGCCAAAGGGAACGGGCTGTAAACCCGTCGGCTCAGCCTACGGAGGTTCGAATCCTCCCGCCCCCATTGCCTCGATTTCCAGGAGTCATGCAAACAAGCAAGCTGGCAGGTATGAACCCCGACCTCTGTGGTCGGGATTCGTGCCCGTCGCCGACCTCGCCCGCGCGGGCTACATCGAGCGTGAGCGCGACGGCCGTCGCAACCTCTACACCGTCCGAACGCATCTGCCACTCGGTCTTCCGATCCAGCGCGACGTCGATATCGGCTCGCTGCTCGCGATCCTCGAGACCGAAGACAGCCCCGCGGGGTAGACCGAGGAGTTACGTCTTCGGAACCGTGGTCTTGAAGACCGCGGTCTGGCCCTTGACCGCCACGGTGACGGTCAGAGCCGCGCCGGGCTTGAGCGCGATGTCATTGCCGTAGTGGTAGTCCGAGATCGGCGCGCCGACCCCGACCATGATCGCGGCGGGAAGCACCGTCTTGCCGGCGACGATCCTTGGCGTCAGCTTGGTGACGACGGCCCCGCTCGGCGTGCAGATGTGCACCTCGAGGTGGAAGACCTTCGTTCCGGCCGGCGGCATGTCAACCATCGCCATCTCGCCGCCGAGCATGATCTCGCCCGTCTTGATGTGGCGGGCCTTGACCTCTGACGCCAGGTACATCTCCTCCTGCTTGCCGATCACGAGCGCCATCCGATAGGAGGCCGTCGAGGCCGTGACGCCGCCCGACGCGCAGGGCCCCGTCGCTGTCCCATGCGCAAACGCGGGGGCCGCAAGCGCCAGCGCGCCGACGGTCGCACCGAACGAGACACAGAGACGAAGACGCATGACTACCTCCCGGATCGAAGAGCGTTGGCGGACGACGAACGAGCGGCGACAACGGGGCGAAACTCAAGCCACACCACTCCTGCGAGGAAGGCGGCCATCCCACCCGGACCCCACGGCTGTACGTGGTTGTAGCCGAACGCGGCGGCGCCGGCTGCAATGAGGGCCAGCGCCGGCCAGGGTGCACGAGCCCGAAGCGCGATGACCATCGCCAGGATCGCCGCGAGCCAGAGCCCCGTCGCAACGAGGTAGAGCGGATGGGCGAGCGCGCTGTGGCTGACATCGTGAATGAGCACCCCTGCCCGGTCGCGCTGGGCGGCAGGGAGCGCGTTTGCCTTCCAGACGAACGCGCCCATCGCGATCCCGCCGAACGTCGTGAAGACCGTGTAGGCGACGGCGAACGGGAGGGCGAGACCGCGCGCCAGGGATGCCGCGACTCCGTCGACTCCGTCGACGAGCAGCACGATCATCTGCGCGAGGAGCACGAGGATCGGCGTCCACAGAAGGTGCACGACGATGAACCGCCAGGGGTCCCTACCGAGCAGCAGGTGATCGGGGTGGTACAGAGCGGTGAGGTAGGCAAGGAGCGGCGCCCCGATGATCACGGCCCTGCGAACGGTCATGCCCGGGCGTGAGCCGGAGCAGACCGCGACCCGCTACATGTGTTCACAGTCGTCCATCGACATCGAGGAGCCGCTGCCCGTCGTCGCGGGCGTCGCGTTCGGCGGTGCGTACGCGGCCCCGCCGCTCCCGATCTTCGCGCTGTTTCCGCCCGCCGCCGAGGAGGTCGCCATCAGCATCGTCGCGTGCGTCATGCTGCTTCGAACCGGATCCCAGACGTGGTACATGCCGACCTTGACGCTGACGGCCAGGTGCACGGTCTTGCCCTCGGGAATCGTCGGCGTACGCGTGGCATCGAGCCCCAGTCCCATGATCGCGAGGCCGTGCGTGAGCTTGCCCTTGTTGACAACGATGAGATCGAGCTTGCCGGAGGCGAAGGTCTTCGGCGAGACGGTCAGCTTCCCGTCAAGCAGCGTCACGCGAACGGCAGTCGCCGTGGCCGAGAGGTGCGCGAGTGCGACGCCGCTCAGTCCGAGTCCGAGAACAATGACCGCGACGAGCACGTGCGTGCGCCCGGCAAGTGAGGTGCGGTGCATCGGAACAGCGTAGCCGTCCTCCCCTCGCAGGTCGAGGGCGCGAGAGAGTAGCGCTTCGTCAGGCAACTGCTCGCGACCTCACGTCGATCGACGTCTCGACCGGAAGGTCGAACGAGGCGGCGACGAGGCACTTGGACTCTGCCTCCTCGGCGAGCTCCCGCGCCAGGTTGGCGTCCGAGGGTGCCGTCTCCACGTCGAGCGCCATCGTCACGCGGGTGAAGCCGAACTTGCCGTCGTGGCGCGCTCCGCACACCCCGTCCGCATCGACGGTCAGGCGGGTGTAGGCGAGGCCGGCCTTCTCGGCGAGACCCGTGAAGGTGATTGCGAGGCACGATGCGGCGGCGGCGACGAAGAAGTCCTCCGGACTCCAGACCGTCGGATCGGCCCCACGGAACACGGTCGGCGGTGCAACCCCGACGCCGTGCTTCCCATCGACCCGCGCGACGACGCGTCGGCCGCCGACCCACTCGACCGAGACCGGGAAGTGGAACTCCTTCGACCGGACGGCCGGAGCAACCGTGAGCCCGGTCGTCATGCCAGCCCCTTCGCAGGCACCCGGCACGTGCTCAGACCGAGAGCCGGTAGATCGGGCACATCGCGACCGCACCGGACGGCTCTGTCGAGATTGCTCATGTTCCGGAACATCGGGACCTCCTCAGGTCGAATTCGACGCTTTCGTCATCTACAACTGCACAACGGTAGATGTTATTCCCGGATCGGCGCGGGAAGTCCGCAGATCTCCATGGGGCGACTGCTGATGTTCGAGCCTGCGCGTATGTCAGACTTGGGCCATGAGCTCCGCAACAGAGCCTCGTTCGGAGACCGGGCGGGGTCAACAGGCGCACGTCGCCTCCTACGCGCTCACCGGCTGCCCCGATCCGCGGCTCGAGGGGTTTGCAGCCGCGCTCTCGGCGGCCCTCGATGCAGCTGGATTCGCGCGGGCGCTCGACACGAAAGAGGCATCGCTCGTCGTCAACCTCGTCGATGTCGCCGATCCGAAGCCGTACCGACGCGGGTCGCGCGGGACGTTCGTCGCCGGCGTCTTCGCACAGGACACGCCGCCGGCGAGCTTCGACGAAGGGCTGCGCCAGGGCTACCCGATGCTCGTGCGGGCACTGGCTAACGTCGCGCTCTGTTATGTCCCCGGCGAGGGCGTGTTCTTCACGACGATGGAGCGCGGTCACTACTCGGTACGCGCCGACGGCGCCGCGCTCGCCGCCGCGGTGGTCGAGCGTCTCGATCCGCTCGCACGCTCGCGCCTCGTGATCGACAACGACTTCGTCCCCGACCTCGAGCCCGAGCTCTGGCACGGCGATGAGATCACCCGCCAGATCTCCGCCGCCGGCGAGCGGCTCGACCGTCTCGGCCTGCTCCCCGCCCCGTTCCCGATCGAGGAGCTGCTCTCCGAGCGGGAGCTACGTCACGTCAAGCGCCTCTACGGGATCGGGGGCCTGTCGTACGGCAACCTCTCGGCGCGCAAGGATACAAACCGCTTCTGGATGAGCGCAAGCGGCGTGGACAAGGGGAAGCTCGTCCAGCCGGGCCGCGACATCCTCCTCATCTCCGGGTACGAGCCCGACGCGGCCCGGATGACGATCAGCGTCTCGCCGGAGATCGAGCCGCTGCGGGCCTCGGTCGACGCGATCGAGCACTGGATGATCTACCAGCACCATCCCGAGATCGGCGCGATCCTGCACGTCCATGCCTGGATGGACGGGATCGCAGCGACGGACATCAACTTCCCGTGCGGTACGGCCGAGCTCGCGACGGCCGTGTCAGCGCTGATCGCCGCGGAGCCGGATCCGCTCCACGCCGTCGTGGGGCTACGAAACCACGGCATCACGGCGACAGGCGAGAACCTCGAGGAGATCCTGAACCGGATCGAACCGACGCTCCGCCGGCACGTCCCGATGAGCTAAGGGGTAGGCCACCCGGGCGGCGTGCGCACGGCATATGCAAGAGCGCTACTGAGTACCTCCTGCAGAGCCTCAGCCGCCGATCGGCGTGCTGCGGTAGCAGCCGAGGACGTACGGGTAGCCGAGCGTTGCGTCGTAGTGGTAGACGGTCGTCTTCTTGCCGTTCCACAGCACCGTGCTCGTGCGCCCGTGGCAGGCGTCAAGTGCGGCGTTCGTCAGGAGCGCGCCCGAGGCGTCGCGCTCGACGTAGATCCCGAAGCCGTCACGGGCATAGCCGACGAGCGTCGAGGCGCCCGTCGCCTTCGCGAGGATGCACGGCGGGACGTCGTGGTGGTGGTAGGTCGACGACATGTCCGGATGCCCGGCGCAGAGGTCGAGAACCTCGTGGGCGGCCGCGTCACGCCCTTCGCCGTCGAGGCCGTTGTAGAGGACGACGCCGTCGTTCAGCACGCCGACCGGCCCCATGCCGAGGCAGATCGGCTTCGACGCGGCCGTCGGATTGAGCGGAACGCTCCAGGCAAACGACTGCGGCGCGATGCTGTTTGGGTTGCGGTCGTAGCTCGCTGCCGGGTCGCCTGTCCCGACCGGAAACGTGCCGCTTGTGTGATTGATCGGCAGGTCGTTCGTCTTGAGCACGCGCTTGGAGCCCTGAACGGTGACCGTCCAGGAGGCGGCCGGCCAGCTGACCGTTCCCGACACGGCGGTCTTCGCCGTCGAGTCCCAGGTCTTGGCCGTCGTGTTGATCCACGGACCAACCGCCTGCGCACCGCCCATCCCGCCGAACGACGTCGTGCACGAGTCGATGTAGCCGACCTTCGGCGACGTCGTCACGTACCCGTCTCCGAGCGGAACGGCCTTCGGATTGACCGGGCCTGTCGACGCCGGGGAGGTCGCGTACCTGATCGTCCCCCCGCTCGCCGCAAGCGCAGCCGCGGCGGCCGTGAGTGCAATAGCCGCGCCAAGAGCAAGCGCCTTGTTGAGTGCCCGCATCGGTGCCAGCGTACCCGGCGAAGCACGAAGCGCGGGCGCGGCTAGAATCACGGCGAGCGCCCTCTTAGCTCAGTTGGTAGAGCACCTCCATGGTAAGGAGGGGGTC
>JBAWZV010000023.1:0-8074 GCA_037142875.1 Actinomycetes bacterium
GCGTGAAGCGTTGGTGCCTCACCCGGCAGCAGCTCGCGACCACCGACGAGACCCATCGCGATGCGATCGGCGTACCAGTAGAGCGCGGCGCCGAGGAGCACCACGGAGCCGAGAAAGAGCACTCCAAGCCGCGCGCCACCCAGGCGCCACCCCGCATAGCCCGCTGCCGCGGCGGGTGCCGCCAGGAGCAGCCAGACCTTCAGCAGGTTGCGGACGGCCGCGACCCGAAGGCGCACAGCCGCCTACACCTCTTCGTCGCGCTCGTCCGGCTCGTCTTCGGCGAGACCACTCGGAGGCCAGTCCGGCTCCGGTGCGTCGCAGCGGCTCGAACAGTGGAGTGACGCGATGTTCTGCAACGGGATGAGGATGTGACCGTTCAGCTCGATGTGCGCGACGTCCTCGACGTAGCAGTACGCGGTCAGGACGCCGTCCTGGTACTCGCCACCGAAGAGCGCGATCTCGACCTGCTCACCCTTGTACTTGTTGGTGTAGTCCTCCACTGTCGTCTCAGTCTATCGACCGGAACTGTCCATCCTCGACGACGATCCCGGCAAGGCTCCCGTTTCGTGGCCCAGGGCGGGTCTGGCGGTACTCCACGAGCGCGAGACTCGCGGCGTGCGCCAGCAGCGCGCGGATCACACCGCCATGGATGACACACAGGATCGTCTCGCCAGGGTGCGCGTTCGTGATGCGCGTGACGGCGGCGACGATGCGCGCGCTCATCGCGGCATGCGTCTCACCCTGGAGCCAGCCGTCGCCGCCTGCGCTGTGCCGAGCCCAGGCGTCGGGAAAGCGTTCTTCGATCTCCTCCGTGGTCAGGCCCTGCCATTCGCCGACGTTGATCTCGCGCAGCGTCGGATCAGTCACGAGGCGGAGCCCGATGGCTCGTGCGGCGATCTCTGCCGTCTCGCGTGCGCGGGCGAGATCGCTCGAGTAGACCGCCACGACCCCTCTGCTCGCAACGAGCTCTGCCAGCGCCGCCGCCTGCCGTCGTCCCTCGTCGCTGAGTGGCGGATCGGCGTGGCCCTGCCAGCGATGCTCGGCGTTCCACGTCGACTGGCCGTGCCTGGCGATGAGGACGGTCGTCACGGCGTCTAGGCTAGTGCCATGGATCTCGGCCTTCGCGACAAGGTGTGCCTTGTGACGGGTTCGACCCGGGGCATTGGTCTTGAGATCGCGCGCCAGCTCCGCGAAGAGGGCGCCGTCATCGTCACGTCCGGTCGCGGCGACGCCGGGATCGGCGACCTGCACGTCGCCGCCGACTTCGTGCAGCCCGGCGAGCCGGAGCGGCTCGTCGAAGCGACGCTCGCACAGTTCGGCCGCATCGACTGCCTCGTGAACAACGTCGGTTGGGCGGAGATCCACCGTTTCGATGAGCTGACCGAGGAGATCTGGGACCGCTCGTTCCAGCTCAACCTGATGAGCGCCGTTCGTGCCACGCGCGCAACCCTGCCCGGGATGCGCGAACGCCAGGAGGGGGCGATCGTGAACATCTCGTCGACCGCAGCCAAACGGCCCTCGGCCGGGATGCCCGAGTACTCCGTCATGAAGGCGGCGATGCTCTCGTTCTCACGGCTCGTCGCCGACCTCTATGCCAAGGACGGCATCCGCTGCAACGCCGTTGCACCCGGGCCGACGGCGACCGACGCCTGGCTCGCCGACGGCGGCCTCGCCGATCAGCAGGGGACGCGCGCCGAGATCCTCGCGAAGGTCGGCGCCGGTCGGCCGCTCGGGCGCCTCGCTCTGCCCGAGGAGATCGCCGCTGTGGCCGTGTTCCTCTGCTCCGAGCGCGCGAGCTACGTCACCGGCGCCGCCTGGAGCGCCGACGGCGGCACCGTCCCGATCATCATCTAGAGGCTCTAGCCGGGACGGCCGAGGTCGATCCAGCAGCGGCCGAACAGGCTTCTGATCACGCCGGTCGGGGCGATCCGGCAGTCGAACGGCTCTGTTGCCGTGCCGAGGTACTGCCACACGCCGCCGACCCGCCGGTAGAGGATCGCGCCGTCGTTCAGGCAGCGATCGGGATGCGGCCCGACGAGCTGCAGCCGCACGAGCGCGTAGCGCGTATCGACCGTCGAGATGGCGGGAAAGATGCGGAGGCAGGAGGCGGGCTGCCCGAGGAACGTGCGTACCCGGTGCGTGAGCGACGCGCGCTCCTCTGCGGTGGGCTGCCGAGTCGCGACCGGACCAGAGAACGGAATCAGGCGTGAGCCGCCCGCCGTCATCGCGACGTGCTGCACCACCCAGCCCTTCTTCTCGTGCAGCACGAAGACGTACTCCTGCCAGAGCAGCTTCGTGCCCGCGAGCACCTGCACGTTCGCCTCGGCGGTATCGCCGCTGACCTTGAGATTCACCGTCTGGACAGTCACCGCACGTCCCCACCACGCAGGCGATGCGTAGTGGAAATACGTCTGCGGCGAGGCCTCGATGGCCGCCTCGACGACGCCCGAGCTCGAGCTGCCGCAGCCCGACACGCAGGCACCGATAACGAGGAGGAAGGCGACAAGCCGGCGGCGCACGCCCGCAGTGTCGCAGCGATCGATCCGTGCCGTCGTGATCGAGCCTCTACTCTGGAACGGTGACCGATCGAGACCAGGACGTCGCCCGCAGGTTCGCCGCGAGGATCCGTGAGCAGGAGACCGCGCGTCTCTCCGATCTCGCGATTCGCTCGTACGAGACACGCGGCCGGCTTCGGCCGGAGGATGAGTGCACGATCCGCACACCGTTTCAGCGCGATCGCGACCGGATCGTCCACTCCAAGCCGTTTCGTCGGCTGAAGGGGAAGACGCAGGTCTTCATCGACCCCGCCGGCGACCACTACCGCACGCGCATGACCCACACGCTCGAGACCACCGGCATCGCACGCGTCGTCGCCCGGGCTCTCCGGCTGAACGAGGATCTCGTCGAGGCGATCGGCCTCGGCCACGACACCGGGCACACCCCGTTCGGGCACGCAGGCGAGGAGGCGCTCAACGCGGCGCTCGCCGAGCGCTTCGACGGCCGCTTCCGCCACAACGAGCAGTCGCTTCGGATCGCCGAACGCCTGAACCTCGCTCATGAGGTGCGCGACGGCATCCTCACGCACACCGGCGACCAGATGCCGGCCACGCTCGAGGGCAAGATCGTTCGGATCGTCGACCGCGTCGCCTACATCAATCACGACATCGACGATGCGATCCGCTACGGGATCCTTGAGGACGGAGATCTGCCCCGTGCCGAGATCGACATCCTCGGAGCGAGCGCCTCGGCCCGCATCGACACCCTCGTCCACGACCTGATCGAGACTTCGGCGCGTGCCGACGACATCGCTCAGAGCGACGAGATCGGGGCGGCGATGCTGTCTCTACGGAGCTTCATGTTCGAGCACGTCTATCTGGGGCCGGTCACCCGTCCCGAGCATGAGCGGGCTCGCGAGACGGTTCGCCGGATCTTCACGGTGCTCGCCGATCGTGGCGACAGTGCCGACGAGATCACCGAGTTCATCGCCGGAATGACCGATCGCTTCGCACTCGAATACGCTGCGCAGCTCTAAGGGGCGATGACCGAGTGCCGAGGATCAAGGATGCAAGCATCGAGGCGGTTCGGCAGAACGCCGACTTCGTTGCCGTTGTCGAGGAGCGGACGGCACTTCGCAAGGCTGGCGCTCGGCTGACGGGCCGCTGCCCGTTTCACGAGGAGCGCACGCCGAGCTTCTCGGTGAACCCGGTCGAGAAGCTCTACCACTGCTTTGGCTGTGGCGTCGGCGGAGACATGATCAAGTTCGTCCGAGAGACGCAGGGGCTCGACTTCACCGACGCCGTCGAGTGGCTCGCTGAAAGGTTCCGTATCCCGATCGAGTACGAGGAGTCCGACCCGGGTGACGACGCGCGTCGCAACAGGCGCCGTCGGCTGTACGAGCTACTCGACCAGGCGGCGACGTTCTACGAGCGCTACCTGTGGGACTCGCAGGCCGGCTCGCTTGCCCGCGACTACCTCGCCGGCCGCGGTCTGCGCGAGGAGGTCTGCCGCGAGTTTCGGCTGGGGCTCGCGCTCGGCGGAACGACGCTCGCGCGCAAGGCGGCCGAGAAGGGGTTCACCCAGGATGAGCTGCGCGCAGCCGGGCTCACCCGTCAGAACGGCGGCGACTACTTTCAACGGCGCCTCCTGTTTCCGCTTGCCGATGCCCGCGGCCGGGTGCTCGGCTTCCAGGCACGCCGACTCCACGACGATGATCCGCTCAAGGCGAAGTACGTCAACACCGCCGAGTCCGAGCTGTTCCACAAGGGCTCCGTCGTGTACGGGCTTGACCGCTCCCGGGCCGCTATCGCCAAGACCGACCACGCAGTGGTCGTCGAAGGGAACACCGATGTGATCGCGCTGCGGCAGGCGGGCTTCGAGCCGGTCGTCGCCTGCATGGGCACGGCGCTCACCGAGCAGCAGCTCCGCGAGCTCGGGCGTCTGAGCAAGCGGATCTCGCTTGCCTTCGACGGCGATGCCGCGGGCGAGTCGGCGACGCTGCGAGGGATGGAGCTCGCCGTCGCCCAGGGATTCGACGTCAAGGTTGTCGCGCTGCCGCCCGGGATCGATCCTGCCGACGACCCGGCAGGATTCGAGAAGCAGCTCGAGTTCGCCACGCCGTACGTGCTCTACCGAACCCGTGTCGAGGCCGAGCGGGCGGTCGATCGTGAGGCCGGACGCCTCGCTGTCAAGACGTTCCTCGACAGCGTCCCGGAGTCGCTCCACCGTCAGGCCGCTTGGCGCTGGGCAAACGACCACTTCGGGACGTCGATCCCGATCCGGGGAGGGGGAACGGCGAGCGCAGCCGCGCCGCCGTCGCCACGCGTTGCGCACGCCGCCGACCGGCTCGAGCGCAACGCGCTTGCCGGCGTGATCGCCCACGCGTCGCTGCGCCCGCTCCTCGCAGCGCTCCCAGTGGAGCACTTCCACGACGAGGCGCTCCGCGCTGTTCGCGCGCATCTCGTCGACGGCGTGCAGCTCGAGGGCGAGGCGCTTGACGTCCTCGCCGAGCTTGATGCGCGGTCGCAGACGGAGGGAATCGACAAGGACACCGCCGAGGAGCTGCTCCTTCGGCTCCGCGAGCGCGAGCTCCTCGCCGAGCTGAAGAACGCCGATCTCGACGCCCGAATGCGTGAGCTGCGCGAGGCACTCGACCGCATTCACGAGGCGCTCGCCGCGCTCGGCGAGCGTGGCTCGACCCCAGGCTGAATCCGCCGAGCGGCTCCGCGCCGCGCCGCCAGCCCTGTGGCAGCGCGCAATTCCTGCGCACCCATAGACCTGGGACACGAAATGCGTCATGCTGCGCCTGTGCAGTCACGCTTTGTCTCGGTGTTCGTGGCCTTGCTCCTCGTACCGAGTGCGCTCGCGGCGGCGGGTCCGCAGAGTGCCGTGAAGTCGTTGCTCGGATCGACGGTCGACAACAGCCGGATGGCGGACAACTACTTCGCCGAGGGCCCGACGAGGATCGCTTCGCCGATCGCCGCGGCGGCGCACCATGTTGTGGCAACGGTCGTTGTGCCCGTGGACGGGCCCGACGCCGAGGACGGCATCGCCTTCTGGGTCTTCCCGACAGCGGCCGACGCGCAGGCCGCGCTCGGCGCGGCCGGAGCCGTCGTTCCCGGTATTCACAGCAAGGCCGTCGGCAGGGTGCCGGGCGTTGCGGGGCGGACAGTGCTGCTCGCCGGGGCGACCAGCAGCGCGAACTTGCTCTACGAGTCGGTTACGAACACCGTCACGGTTGCCGCAGCCGTCAGCGGAACCGTCGTCGTCATCGGCTACGTGCGGGCGACCGATGGAAGCTCGCACTCGAAGCCGGCTGTTGCGTTCCTGAAGGCGGGGCTTGCATATTCGAGCGCCGCGTTGCCGTCCTCGAGGTAGGAGCTGTCCGGCCGCTACGCGGTGCGGAGTACCCTGACGAGAGCGTCCTAGAGTCGGGAGGGTTCGCCGATGCGCCACCGTTTCTTCACTGCGTTCGCCGTCGCCGTCGCCGGCGTCATCGCCACCGCGGCTCTGACCGGAGCGGGGTCAGCCGGAACCTCTTCGCCGACGGTCACGCGCGGCACCGACGCGCGCCTCTGCCCGTTTCCGATCGAGATCACCGTGCGCGGCGTGGCGGCTGGCGCGGCGGCTCCGACGACCGCCTTCGGCCTGCTCTTCGTCGGCCCGAGCACGGTCACGATTCGCAACACCCGTAGCGGGCGTACGGCGGTCATCAACGCCCCGGGAACGTTCGGCGAGAGACGGACGACGGGTACGGTCAGCTTTGCTGGGCGACGGGTGTGGTTCCGCCCCAATCTGATCCCGTTTCTCGTGACGGCGGGCAGGGACGCTATCAGCGGCCCGAGCTTCGTCCTGTCGCCTGGTTCGGCCAGAGCACACGCGGTCGACCCCTGTGCGCTCGTCGCGGATACGAAGCCGAGCACGCAGCCGAGGGTCACTCCGGCTCCATGGGCTCTGCCGCGTTACGCACTGAGCCAGCTGGCCGCGGCCGGACTGACTCCGCTCGTCGGCAATCTCGTCGAGCACGACCACGTGCATCTCGATATCACGGTCAACGGGAAGAAGGTCGCCGTGCCCGGTGGTCTCGGCCTCGCCGAGCCGACTGACGACGGCCCCTGCCCCGACACGAAGACGGCGCCGGTCGCGGACTGCGTCGCCGGGCACTTCTTTGCCGCCGCGGTGGCGAACTCGCCACTCCACACCCACAGCGGAAGTGGCGTCATCCACGTCGAGTCCGACCGAGCACGGGCGTTCACGCTCGGGCAGGTGTTCGCCGAGTGGGGTGTCCGCCTCGACCACGGCTGCATCGGCGGCTACTGCACGGACGGACGCAGGGAGCTTCGCGTCTACCTGAACGGCCGGCGTGTCTCGGGCGATCCCGCGCTGATCAAGCTCGTCGACCATGCCGAGATCGCGATCGTCTACGGCGGCGTCGGGGCCTTCTCGAAGATCCCGTCGACGTTCCGTGGCGGCACCTGGCCGGGGCCGGGCTGCGGACAGCAGGGCGAGGCGTCGTGCCTCACAGGCGCAAGGAGCTAGGCGGCGAGCGCCGCGCTGGCGCTCAGCGCACGACGATCGGGTAACGCTTCGCACCCTTGTGCGACGTGATGTACCAGGTGCCCTTCGTCAGGGTCAGCGAGACGGAGCGCTTCCCCTTGAACGGGACGCCGGTAACCGTGACCATCGAGTGGTTCGTCTTGATGATCGAGAAGCCACCGGCGGCGCTCTGGTCGTCGACCGACACGATGTAGCGCCCGTGGAGCAGCTTTGACGCGGTCTTCCCCTTGAACGACAGGGCTGGCTCGCCCTTGGCAGTCACGGTGCCGCTGAGGCCGCCGCGGAGAACGACGACGTTCGTTCCGACGATGTCCTTGTTCCCGCCCTTCTTCTTCGAGATCGCGCCCGTCCAGGCCACCTTCGTCGGGGCCGTTCCGAGCACGTCGCCTGACGTCTTGATCGTATGAACCACGTTCGGAAAGTCCGAGTTGCTCCAGATGTAGGTGGAGTTCGGCTGCAGCGTGATGATGTACTCCATGAACCAGTCCTCGCCCTGACCGAGGTTGTCGCGGATGAGCTGTCCGGGGCCGGAGAACAGCCAGTACGGCACCCACGTGCAGCCGCCCGGGCCCGTGAGGATGATCTCGTAGATGCCAGCGGGGATCACCGTCGGCGCACCGCTTGTCGTTCCGGCGGGCGTCCCGTCGGGGAGCGTGACCGTGATCTGGCTGTTGACACCGAAGTCGACGGTGAGCTGCAGCGTGACCGAGGTTCGGGCCTGCGCAGCCGCCGACGTCAGCAGGCACACGACCGCGAGCGCGCAGGGAACAAGCGGTCGCAGGCCTCGCTTGGACACAACTCGAGGGTACCAGGGCCGATGCAAATTTCTCTAATCAGCCTCGTACTATTGCTCTCCGGCCAACGGAACTGGCAGAGTATGGCGTGGCTACGCGTGCGCGGAGACTGTTTCGTGCGCGTGGGGTCAGGTATGTCATGACATGTCCAACAGCAGTACTCCGATTGGAGGGGGAATGGCGAGCAAGTTGAAGATCAAGGTGAACGGTCTCACGCATGGTGTGAC
>JBAWZV010000024.1:0-6710 GCA_037142875.1 Actinomycetes bacterium
TCATGCATGAGAAGGAGTTCTCGCGCAAGTCGTTCCTCAAGGGCGGCGGCGCACTGATCGTCGGCTTCTCGATCGCCGGTGTCGCGGGCAAGTCCGCGAAGGCCGCGGTCGTCAACCCGACCGGCTACCTGCCGGACACGACCCAGGTCGACTCGTGGCTCTCGGTCAACGCCGACAACACGATCTCCTTCAAGACAAGCCAGATCGAGTGTGGTAACGGTGTCACCACCGGCCTCTGCCAGCTCGTCGCCGAGGAGCTCAACGTCCCGGCGTCGATGGTGCACCATCCGCTCTGGGACTCGAACAACGTGGTCAACTCCGGCACGACCGGCGGAAGCACCGGCATCCAGTCGAGCGCCGGCCCGCCGCTCCGCTCTGCCTCCGCGACGGCGATGCAGGCGCTCTACAGCCTCGCATCGGCGAACCTCGGCGTCCCGGTTGCAAGCCTCTCGGCCAGCAACGGCACGATCTCGGGCGGCGGCAAGTCCGTCACCTACGCCGCACTGCTCGCGGGCAAGCTCTTCAGCACGAAGATCGCAACCGCGAACCTCAACCCGGGCCAGGGCAACTCGAAGGCGGTCAGCTCGTACACCGTCATCGGCACTCGCGTGCCGCGTGTTGACATTCCGGCCAAGGTCGCCGGTACGTACACCTACGTCCACAACGTCCGCGTGCCGGGCATGCTCCACGCTCGTGTCGTGCGTCCGCGTGGTCAGGGGCCATTCGGAACGGGTGCATCGATCGTCTCGATCGATGAGGGCTCGATCTCCCACATCCCGGGTGCGAAGATCGTTCGCCAGGGCGACTTCCTTGGCGTCACCGCGCCGAAGGAGTACGACGCAATCCAGGCTGCTGCGCAGCTCAAGGTGACCTGGAAGGACAGCGCGATCCTCCCGACGCCGGGCGGGCTGTTCAAGCAGATGCGGGCTCAGGACTCCGCCGGACTCGCCGTCGCGAAGTACACGATCAACACGGGCAGCATCGACGCGGGCATGGCAGCCGCGGCGAAGACCGTGTCGCAGACCTACACCTACCAGCATGGTTCGCGCACCGTCATCGGCCCGGCCTGTGCCGTCGCCGATGTCCGTGCGAGCTCTGCGACCGTCTGGACGAGCACGCAGCAGCTCCTGACCGTCGTCACCGGAGTCGCGGGCATTCTCGGCATGCCGGCCACCAGCGTGCGGGCTCTGTACTACGAAGGCGCCAGCTCGTTCGGTTCGGCTCAGAGCACGTCGGACACCCCGAAGGCGGCAGCGTTGCTGTCCAAGCTCGCGGGTGCACCTGTCCGCCTCCAGTTGATGCGCTGGGACGAGCACGGCTGGGACAACTACCAGTCGGGCATGATCATGGACGTCAAGGGTGGCTTCGACGCGAAGAACAAGCTGACCGCGTGGGACTTCACGCTCACGTCGCCGCCGTACAGCACGGTGATCGACCTGACGTCGGAGCTCACCGGTTCGCCGTATCCGACCACGATGACGGGCGCCCGGGCCGATGACCCGTCGTGCTACGTCATGTACTACTCGCCGAACAAGCGGGTCACCGGCAAGACAGCCCCGGTCTACCAGGGCTACTTCCGCGCCGGTTCGCTCCGCAGCGGCGGCGAGGGGCAGCTCTCGGCGTTCGGGGCCGAGTCGTTCATGGACGAGCTGGCCTACACGGCTGGGATGGATCCGATCGAGTTTCGCCGGCAGAACATCGCCGACGATCGCTGGCTCGGTGTCCTGAACGCGTCCGCAACGGCATCCAACTGGACGCCTCGTCTCGCCGGCTCCGTGAAGCAGACCGGCGACATTGTCGTCGGGCGCGGCTACGGCTCGGGGATCCACGGTACGGCCGGCTACTCGGCAGCCGTGGTGGAGATCACCGTCAACAAGAAGACCGGCAAGATCGTCTGCACGCACATCTACAACGCGACAGACGTCGGCCTGGCCGTCAATCCGGCCGGTGTCGAGAACCAGATGTCCGGAGGAGCGATCTTCGGGCTCAGCCGGATTCTCGAGCAGGTCAACTTCAGCAAGACGCGTGTGACAAGCCTGGACTGGGTCACGTACCCGATCCTGCGCTTCAAGGACGCACCGAAGATCACGAACGTGCTTGTCAGCCGCCCCGACCAGCTTCCGCTGGGTGCGGGTGAGCCGACGGTCTGCCCGGTCCCGGGCGCCGTCGCGAACGCGTTCTTCGACGCGACCGGTGTCCGTATCCGGACCGGCCCGTTCACGCCGGCCGTCGTCCGGGCGACGCTCAAGGCAGCAGGCGTCTCCTAACCGGAGGCGTTGTCAGAGAACAACCGGGAGGGCCCTTCGGGGCCCTCCCGCTCTTCTATCCTCTGTGCCACTGATGCGAAACCCCGTCCGCCTCCTCACATTCCTTGTGCTCCTTGCCCTCGTGGCAGCTGCGATCGTGGGGCCGTCTTCTGCAGTCACGACGAACCCGTACACGCTCACGCTCGAGAACACTGCGGCGGGTGTGCTCATCGTGATCACCGCGGACGGCACGAACATCCGCACGGCCACGGCGCCCGGCACGATCATCTCGCCTGGCACCTACCAGATCATCTTCAACAACGACGTCCCCGACGGCCGTGACGTTCAGCACGCGTTCCGGTTCCAGGGGCCTGGCGTGAACCTCCAGACCGACATGTCTGCGGGCGACGACAAGACCGAGCTCTTCGATGTGATTCTGCAGCCAAACGGGACGTACACGTTCGCCGACGACCGCCTGCCGACGACACCGCACGTCGTTGTCACCACGGCGACAACGGCCACCACACCCGCCACGAGCACCTCGAGCGAGGGCGGCTCGACATCGAGCTCCACCGGCAAGAGTCCGAACTCGAGCGTGATCAGCTCGAAGACCGTGCCGAACGTGATGCGCGGCTCACTCGGCGCCACCGTGGACTCCTCCAGCAAGACAACGCTGACCTTGACCGGCAGGACCGTCTCGAAGCTCTCGGCGGGCCACTATCTGATCAAGGTCACAGACTCGAGCACCCGCAACGGCTTCACGCTCCAGCATGTCCGAGCCCAGCCCGTGGCGGTGAGCGGCGCCAGCTTCAAGGGCTCGCGCTCCGTCAACGTCGCACTCGCGGCGGGGCAGTGGATGTACTACGCAACCGGCGGGACCAGGCATTACTTCCTCGTCACGGGCTGACGAGCCCGCCCCACGCGAGGCCATCGACTACGACCGCGATCTCGGGGATCCCGGCGCCTTCCCGTTCACACGCGGCATTCACGAGACGATGTACCGCGGACGGCCGTGGACGATCCGGCAGTTCGCCGGCTTCGGCACGGCAGCCGAGACGAACGCACGCTTTCGTTACCTCCTCGCGCACGGTCAGACGGGGCTTTCGACAGCCTTCGACATGCCGACCCTAATGGGGTACGACTCCGACGCCCCGCTCTCACTCGGCGAGGTCGGCCGTGAGGGCGTCGCCATCGACTCGGTCGACGACATTCACACCCTGTTCGCCGACATCCCTCTCGGAGAGATCTCGACATCGATGACGATCAATGCACCCGCGGCGATCATGCTTGCGTTTTACGTCTGCGTCGCGGACGAGCGCGGCACCCCGCGAGGCGCGCTGCGTGGCACCGTCCAGACGGACATCCTGAAGGAGTACATCGCGCAGAAGGAGTTCATCTTCCCGCCCGAGCAGTCGATGCGGCTCGTGACCGACATGATCGAGTGGTCGACGAGGGAGTTGCCGCTGATGCACCCGATCTCGGTGTCGGGATATCACATCCGGGAGGCAGGGTCAACCGCCGCGCAGGAGCTTGCGTTCACGCTCGCAAACGGCTTCACATACGTCGAATGGGCCGTCGAGCGTGGTCTCGCGGTCGACGCCTTCGCACCGCGGCTCTCCTTCTTCTTCAACGCCCAGGTCGACTTCTTCGAGGAGATCGCCAAGTACCGCGCCGCACGTAGGATCTGGGCGCGGACGCTCCGGGAACGCTACGGCGCCCGCGATCCCCGCTCGCTACAGCTGCGCTTCCACGCCCAGACCTCCGGGGCGTCGCTGACCGCGCAGCAGCCTGAGGTCAACATCGTGCGAACGGCAGTCGAGGCGTTCGCAGCCGTCCTCGGCGGAACACAGTCGCTTCACACAAACGCCTTCGACGAGGCGCTCGCCCTCCCGACCGAGCATGCAGCGAAGCTTGCGCTCCGCACCCAGCAGATCCTCGCGCATGAGACAGGCGTCACCGCGACAGCCGATCCGCTCGGAGGCTCGTTCCACGTCGAGCAGCTGACCGACGAGCTCGAGCGGCGCGCCGAGCAGTACTTCCGCGAGATCGAGGCGCAGGGCGGTGTGCTCGCAGCGATCCGGGGCAACTACTTCCAGCAGGAGATCGCCGAGGCTGCCTTCCAGTTCCAGCGCGAGATCGACACCGGGCAGCGCACGGTCATCGGCGTGAACCGCCACGCCCAGGACGCCGAGGCGCCGATCCCGCTTCTCGCGATCGATCCTGCACTCGAGCGCGAACAGGTCGGGCGGCTCGCCGCGCTTCGCGCGCAGCGCGATCCGGTGGCAGTCGCAGGCTCGCTGGCAGCAATCGGAGACGCGGCAAAGGGAACGACGAACCTGATGCCAGCGATCCTCGCCGCCGCGAAGCAACGCGTCACGCTCGGAGAGATGTGCGATGCGCTCCGTACGGTCTGGGGTATGTGGCGCGAAACCCCCGTCTTCTAGGCGGCGTGCGCAGCCCGAGCCGCGCTTCGGACGAAGCTCAGTCGGAATCGAGCAGGTCAAGCATCTGGCGCGCGAACCTCTCGGGCATTGCCTCGCTACGGTTCGCTCGCGCCGCCTGCGCGAGTTTCCGGAGCCGCTCTGAGTCGCCTAGTACCGCGACAAGCGTCGCTGCGAGCGCGTCAGGGTCGTCCGGTGCAACGAACTCGGTATTTCCATACTGCGCGAACTCGGTCATCCCGCCTCCGCTCGTCGCGATGACCGGCAGCCCGGCTGCGAGGGCCTCGAAGAAGACGAGAGGACTGTTCTCGGGCCACGTTGATGGGATCACGAGCAGGGAGGCTTGTCGGAGGAGGCGGTCTCGCTCATCGGGGCCGAGCTCCCCCGCCCACGTGACTCTCGGGTCGGCTGCCGCAGCCGCGGCGACATGCTCATCGAGCGGCCCCGAACCGCCGATGACGAGGGTCGCTCCCAACGACAAACGGTCGGCCGCACGTGTGAATGCCTCGAGCAAGACAAGGATCCCCTTGTGCAGGCTCAACTCCCCTATGAACACGACAGGGCCGTCGATGACCGGTTCGGCCGGTGCGGGTGCGAGTGTGCCGGTCGCAAACGAGGGCATGACGTTGCCTGCTCGGGCTAGACGCTGCCTGACCCACACGCTTGCGAAGACCTCGTCCGTAACGAGCGAGAGCTGCAGTCTCTTTGGCGGCCGGAGGGAACGACACAGGAGGCACGTTGTCTGTCGCTCATGGCACGGCTTGCCGTTCTTTCCTGTCAGGTTCGTCCGTTCACAGAGCAGCCAGAATCCCTGATGGGTGTGCAACACCCTTGCGCCCGCCAACCGAGCCGCAAGCCAGATCGCAGGAGAGAGCGCTACGAGCGAATGCGTATGCACAGCCTTCGGCCTCCGCCGCCGAAAGAGGACGAGCGCCTGGACGAATACAACCGGGTTGAAAAGGCTGATCAGGTGGAAGAACGCCAACGTGATCGGGTTTCGTCGGCCGAACAGCTGATACCAGCGGCGCGTCCAGCCACCGAGTTGAATCTGTTCAAAGGGTGCGACTGCGGGACGAGAGGACGACACGAATGCGACGTTGATCAACTGGGCGAGAGCTTCGGCTTCTCCCCAGGCATATCGCTCTGCTCCACGTGGGACGTCGACGACGTTCGAGTACGAGACGACCATCAGGTCGAGTCGGCCACTCCCACCTCCGCTGTCACTCTTGCTCAGGGCCGGCATGGGCTGCCGAGCACCGGTGCGGTCACGAATGCGCACGTCTCAACCGGTTGAGATGGAACACGACCGATTCGCGAAGCTTGCGCAGCGCCAGACGAATGCCGACCAGGGCGAACTGATCGGGATGGACGACGTCCATCAGCATCGACGCCTTCGGCAGTTCGGCGACCTGCCTCGCCCTCTCGCCCCGCGCGAAGACGAGCATGTTCTGTCTGAAGTGATGGGCGATGTCCTGCTGCCACCAGAGCCTGCCGCGGAGGACGTCGAAGACCTCGTATCCCGCGTCGGCGAACCTGGCAACCCAGTAGCTCGGCCACTGCTCGTTGAGGTGGCTCGTGCCACCCTGGCCGGGGATCGCCGCGCTGAAGATGATGAGGTCGCTGTGTCGCGTAA
Source organism: Actinomycetes bacterium (assembly GCA_037142875.1). Taxonomy (GTDB): domain Bacteria; phylum Actinomycetota; class Thermoleophilia; order Gaiellales; family Gaiellaceae; genus PALSA-600. The sequence continues at coordinate 6,321 of JBAWZV010000024.1, forward strand.
GCGTTCCAACGATCACGTCGGCGGCGTCCGGAGGCAGGTGCTCTGCGGTCTCGAGACAGAGCGCCAGATCAAAACGGCGTCCAAGATCAAGCGGAAGGGAAAGGTCGTGAGAGACAAACGACGCCTCCGGGAGAAGCAGGCGTCGACGATCAACGTAGTCACCGTCGACGCCCGTCACCGAGCTGCCAGCGGCTTGAAATACTTCGAGCCACGCCCCCTCCGCGCAGCCCAGATCGAGAACTGTCGTAGGTGAGAACAGATCGACGAGTGTGGGCACGACTATCGCCGCAGATCGTCGAGAGATCGAAGCTACAGATGCAAAGAACGAACGGTCGTACGCCGTTCGCCTTCGCTGGAGCACGCGCCTCACTCCCACAATCTCGCAGATAG
>JBAWZV010000025.1:0-6685 GCA_037142875.1 Actinomycetes bacterium
CGGCTCGACTCGTGGGTGTCGTTCCTCCGGACGCACTCCGCGATCACACGGCAGCTGAACGCCGATCTGCTCGCAGGACACGGCCTCACGCTGCACGACTACGAGGTGTTGCTACGGCTCTCGAACGCAGAGGGGGGCGTCATGCGACGCGTCGATCTGGCCGAGAGCGTCGTCCTGACCGCGTCGGGAATCACGCGACTGCTCGATGGCCTCGAGCGCTCAGGGTTCGTCGAGAAGGCGACCTGCTCGGCCGATGCGCGCGTCTCGTATGCGAAGCTCACCGAAGCCGGCCAGACGAAGCTCGCTCAGGCTGCGACGACGCATCTCGCCGGTGTCGAGGATCTCTTCACGGGGCGCTACAGCGAAGAGGAGCTGGAGACGCTCGCAGAGCTGCTGTCTCGCCTGCCGATGACCGGCAAGAGCTGCGGCGGCGCCGCGTCAACCTGCGGCTAGGAGCGAGGTTCGGCTCAGCCGAAGAAGGTCTTCGCCGTCTGGTACCAGTCTTCCGGCACCAGCTTCAGCTCGGCGGTCGCCTCGGTGAGCGGCACCGAGTTGACGACATCGCCGTGGAGGGCCGACATCTGGCCCCACTTGCCGTCGATCACGAGGTCTGCGGCCTTGAGGCCGAAACGAAGACCGAGCATCCGGTCGCGTGCCGTCGGCGATCCGCCCCGCTGGATGTAGCCGAGGACCGTGGCGCGCGCCTGAACGCCGGTGCGGGCCTCAACCTCCTGGGCAACCGTCTCGCCAACCGCGCGATTCTCGACACGGACGTGACCGAACTCGTCAAGCTCGCCCTCGTCGGAGACGCCCGGCAGCTCGCTGCCCTCGCTCGCGACGATGACGGAGAAGTTCTTCCCGCGGGCCTTGCGGCGCTCCACGGCGGCAGCGATGTCGTCGTAGTTGACGGTCTGCTCGGGGATCAAGATGTAGTCGGCGCCACCGGCGATGCCTGCGAACAGGGCGATCCAGCCAGCATGGCGGCCCATCGTCTCGACGACGATGATGCGGTTGTGCGACTCGGCGGTCGAGTGGCAGCGGTCAACAGCCTCGGTCGCGATCGCAACCGCGGTGTCGAAGCCAAAGGTGTAGTCGGTGCCGTTGAGATCGTTGTCGATCGTCTTCGGAACGCCGATGACAGGCAGGCCCTCCTGGGCGTAGAGCTTGGAGGCGACCCCGAGGGTGTCCTCGCCGCCGATCGCGATGAGCGCGTCGATCTGCTCGAACGTGCGCTTGACGCCATCGACGCCGCCCTCGTTCTTGTACGGGTTCGTGCGGGAGGTACCGATGATCGTGCCACCCTTGTGGAGGATCCCGGACGTCTCGTCCCAGCCGAGCGGCTTCAGGTCGCCGTCGATCATTCCGCGCCAGCCGTTCATGACGCCGAAGGTCTCGTGGCCGTTCTCCCAGAGCCGACGGCACACGGCCCGGATAACCGGGTTGAGACCGGGGCAGTCGCCGCCCCCTGTGAGCATTCCGATTCGCATCGTTGGCGAGTGTAGCCAGACACGGCGGAACGCTTCGGGGGGAACCGTTCAGACCTGCCCCGGTCGCCCGGGTGTACGCGTTCCGTACCCCTTAGCGGGAGCGGTTACGACGCTGCTGCTGCGACGGACGCTTGCCGCCACCCTGGCCCTGCTGGCCCGGACGCTTCGGCTGTGCGCGGCGCATGCCGGAGCCGTCGAAGGCCTCGTGGTGACCGAGGTGAGCCGCGATCGCACCGACGTCGTGCTGCTGCTCCGGAAGGACGAACGTCAGCCCGATACCGCTTCGCCCAGCACGGCCGGTGCGGCCGATGCGGTGGACGTAGTCCTCGGGGCCGGCCGGAGGATCGAAGTTGATCACGTGGGTGACATCGTCGACGTCAAGTCCGCGTGCGGCGACGTCGGTAGCGACGAGCGTGGAGATGCGACCGGACTCGAACTGGGCCAACGCCCGCTCGCGCGCACCCTGTGACATGTCGCCGTGCATCGCCGCGGCGCGGACGTCGTGCTGGCGGTCGAGCTTGCGGGCGAGCTTGTCGGCGCCGTGCTTGGTGCGAACGAAGACGAGGGCGAGTCCACGATCCCGCTTGAGCTCCTCGACGAGCCGCTCGAGCTTGTCGGCTGCGGTGACCGGCAGGAACGAGTGGGCGATCACGCCGCTGAGCTTCTCGGTCGGCGCCGTCGCGGTGATGTGCGACGGGTTCGTCGTGTACGCGCGGGCCAGATCGGCGACGACGCCGTCGAGCGTTGCCGAGAACAGCATCGTCTGACGGTTCGTCGGAACCTCCTTGAGGATCCGGTCGACCTGCGGGCGGAAGCCCATGTCGAGCATCCGGTCGGCCTCGTCGAGGACGAGGACGCGGACGCCGCGGAGAGACACTGCGCGCCGCTCGAGCAGGTCGAACAGCCGACCCGGTGTGGCGACGAGGATGTTCGCGCCCTTCACCTTCTGGATCTGGGCGGAGATCGACTTCCCGCCGTAGACGGCGACGACCCGGAGGCGGTGGATCGCGGCGTAGGGGGAGAGCTCGTCGACGACCTGCGAGGCAAGCTCACGGGTCGGAACGAGGATGAGTGCGGAGACCCCGGCCGGGCTTCCGGCCGTGCGCTCGATCAGCGGCAGGCCGAAGGCGAGCGTCTTGCCGGAGCCCGTGGGGGAGCCGGCGAGGATGTCGAGTCCGGCGAGCGCGTCCGGAAGGACGAGTGCCTGGACGTTGAACGGCGCGTGGATCTTCCGCGCTGCAAGGGCTTTGACAAGCTGCGGGGTGATCCCCAGCTCGGAGAAGGATGCTGACATAGGTAGTTCGACTCCTTATCGAATGCGGTCGAGATGCAAGAGCCTCGATCGCCTTGAAAGGAGGAACGAGAAGCTGAATCCCAAGGACACCGGGTGGCGTCCTGCAAGAAGGGTAGCAGTCGCAACGTGCAGGCTTTCTTTGCGAGATCCTGCACGACCCTGTGTCTAGCGACTAGAATGCTGCCGATGGCGACGACGGGTCCAATCTGTCCGCAGTGCAAGGCGGTTCTCCGCCTGCAGCAGACGCAGGTCCCGCGGCGCGGTGCGAAGGATGGAACCGTGAAGCAGGTCGTGCCGCACAGGCAGTGGGTCTGCTCGAGTGAAGAGTGCATGTACACGGCGAACCATCACGTGCACTCGCACGCTTCGTGAGCGCGGCACCGACGACCTCCGCCGAGCACCACCTCAAGCAAGCGTCCGGTGACGGCATGGCTTCACTGGCCGCAGCGCCGACCGTCGACCGTGTCAAGTTCCTGAACGGTGGGGCGTTCTTCGACGACACCCGCCGCGATGTCGAGCGCTACCTCGCCGATCCGCGAACGCGGCGCAGCGGCTACCTCCGGCTCCATCTGAAGGCACCGATCGCGATCGGCCTCTCGGTCGTCTCGTGGGTGCTGCTCGTCGTGGTGCAGCCGCCGCTCGCCCTCGCGCTGCCGTGCCTCGCCGGCCTCGTCATCGGGGTGCTCCTGACCGGCTTCAACGTCCAGCACGACGCAAACCACGGCTCCTACTTCACCCAGCGTCGCTACAACCACCTGCTCGGCTGGACATCTGACACGATCCTCGGGATCTCGAGCCACGCCTGGCGGGTGAAGCACAACGTCGCCCACCACACCTATACGAACGTCGATGGCTACGACGAGGACATCCAGCAGACGCCGGTCGTCCGGCTCGCGCCGTCGCAGCCGACGAGGCCCTGGTACCGGTTCCAGCACATCTACATCTGGTTCCTGTACTCGTTCATGGGGATCCGCTGGCAGCTCTTCGGCGACCTGAAGGCGTTCGTGCAGCGCAGTGTCGGGCGTCATACGCTCCGTATCCCGAGTGGCTGGAACCTCGCTGCGCTCCTGGTTGGCAAGGCTGTGTTCCTCGCCTGGGCGGTCGCCGTGCCGATGTTCTTCTATCCGTGGTGGCTCGTGTTGCTCGCCTACGTCGGCTTCATGATGATCACGAGCTTCGTGATGGCAACCACGTTTCAGCTCGCCCACTGCGTCGAGGAGGCGACCTTCGCGTCGCCGGCGCAGGCAGGTGTCGGCGAGCGGGAATGGGCTGTCCACCAGGTGGAGACGACCGTCGACTTCTGCCCGGAGAACAAGGTGCTCACCTGGGCCCTCGGTGGCCTGAACTTCCAGATCGAGCATCACCTCTTTCCCGGTGTGCCGCACACGCACTATCCGGCGATCGCGAAGATCGTCCACGAGAACTGCATCAAGCACGGCGTTCGCCACGTGACGCAGCCGAGCCTTCGGGCGGCGCTCCGGTCGCACTTCCGGCACCTTCGCCACATGGGCCATCTCGGTGTGCCGGTGCACATCGAGATGGGCTAGCGGCCCGCCGACTGTCTCCGGGGTGGGCGAGGGCGCGGGACGGCGTGTGCCTGTAGCCGCCACAATGCCGACATGAGCGGCCGCGGCGGAACCCGATGACCGAAGTCGTCGCGTGACGGAGCTGCCGTCCGGCATGGATGGGATGTCCGACGATGTCCTCTCGCGTCCCGGTGCCGGGCATGCAGCAATCCGCGGCGGGATCACGCGCCTCGCGGGGTACCTCGCGGGAACGGTGGTGGGGACGGTCAGCTCGATCGTGCTGCTGCGGTATCTCGGTGTCGCGACGTTCGGGCGCTACGCCACGGTCATGGCGATCGTCGGGATCGTCACGGGGCTCTCTGACCCGGGTCTCCTCATGACTGCCCAACGCGAGTACGTCGTCGAGGTCGGCGCGGAGGCGCGGGATGTCCTTGTTGCGTCGTTGATCGGGCTCCGGACAGCTCTCACCGTTCTCGTTGGCGGCGGTGCACTCGCACTCGCGGCAGCGGCCGGTTATCCGCCGATCCTCGTTGCCGGTGTCGGACTCGGGGCCGTCGGGGTGCTTGTCGCACACGTGGGAGGGGCGTTGCTCGTGCCGCCGACGGCGTCGCTGCGTTATGGGCTCGTGACGGCCGTGGGGATCGTGAGAGACGTCGCGGGAGCTGCAACCCTGCTGCTGCTCGTCGCGGTCGGTGCCGGCCTCCTCCCGTTCTTCGCGATCTCGACGATCGCCGCCATCGCATCGACCGTCGTGACGACTGCCGTCATCGGTCGGCGGTCGCTGCGCGTTCGGTTCTCATGGGCGGAGTGGAAGCCCCTGCTCGCGGCCGCGCTTCCGCTCGGGCTCTCGAGCGCGATCGCGATCCTCTATCTCAGGGCGCTTCTCGTGACGACCTCACTCGTGACGAGCACGCACGCGACGGGGCTCTTCGCCCTGTCCGATCGGATCATCGAGGTCGTCGTCGGTGGGGTCGCAGTGATGCTTGGAGCGGCGTTCCCGATCCTCGCGCGGGCAGGAGGCGATGCCGATGACGAGCGGCTCGGATACGTGGTCCAGCAGTTGTTCAACGTGGCCGTTTTCGCGGCGGTGTTCGGCGTCCTCGTGTTCGCGATCGCCGCCAGGCCGATCGTGACCCTGCTCGGAGGATCGGAGTACGCGGACAGCGCACGTCTACTCCGCATCCAGTGCTTCGCACTGTTCGGGTCGTTCGTTGGGATGGCGTGGTTTCCGGCACTCGTGGCGCTGCGCCGGCTGAAGGCGCTCGTGTTCGTAAACGTCGCCGGCGTGTTGACTATCGCGGTCGTCGGGGGTGTGCTGATCCCTCTCTTCGGGGTGACCGGAACCGCGGTCGCGGCAGTGCTTGGCGAGGCTGCGATTGCGGCGGCCGGCGCTATGGCGTTCGCTCGCGCGCGGTCCGGGCAGCGCCCACAACTCGGAGCCGGCATCAAGATGATCGGAGCAGGCGCGAGCGTGTCTCTCTTCGCGTTCGTCCCTGGACTGCCGGATGCCGTGGCCGCAACGCTCGCTGCAGGCACGTTCGTCGCTCTTTCGTGGTGGAGCGGCGCGATGCCGCGCGACCCGATTGACGCCCTCCTGGCGCTCCGCCGTCGCTAGCGACGGGTCAGGTCAGTCCGAGTGTCTCGGCGACCCAGTCGCGTGCCATCGCGACATGCGTGGCTTCGATCCAGTGGCCGGCGTCGGACTCGTGGTACTCGACGTCCATGCCGCTTGCCCGCAGGAGGCGGTTCGCAGCCTGGCCGTAGCCGACCTCGATGATCGGATCCTGCGATCCATGTGCGATGAACACCCGCGTTCGCTGTCGTGGGGCGTCCGGCTGCCAGCCCTCGATGACGGGGATGAACCCCGAGAACGCGAGGATCCCGGCAGGCCCGGGCCGCCGCGGGTCAAGGCCCATGGTGTAGCTCATCACGGAGCCCATCGAGAACCCGCCGAGGATCGTCTGCTCCGGGGTGAGCCGGAGCCGATCCCAGAGCTCGTCGTGGAAGGTTGCGAGGAGCGCTGTCGCCTGATGGAAGGTCTCCGGGTCGGGATGTCCGACCCGAGGCACGACGTACCAGTGGTAGCCGGAGCCTCCCAGCGTCAGCGGTGCGCGGGGAAACACGACATGGAGCCGCTCGGCGGGGTCGAGCTGATCGGCGAGCGCGAAGAGGTCGTTCTCGTCGGCGCCGCGCCCATGGTGAAGAACGAGCAGCCCCTCGGGCACATCCGCGGCCGGGCGCTCGCGGTAGATGAGCGCGGACATGCCTAGCGCTCCACGAGGTGGGCGGGGCTGCGAGGAGTCGGGGCGGCGCTTGCCATACTCGAGGTCGAGCTTCATGCCGCTTTGCTGGCTCGGCGAATCCGGTGAGCCTGCGAC
>JBAWZV010000026.1:0-4434 GCA_037142875.1 Actinomycetes bacterium
GCAGTCACACCATGCGTGAGACCGTTCACCTTGATCTTCAACTTGCTCGCCATACTCACTCCAATCGGAGATGACACATGTCGGTCGCCTAGACAGACGACCTTGAGGTACTCGTCACCATGCGCCCAGACGCCCACAGAGGCACGACCGACCCGGTGATCGGCCCGACTCTATTCCTCAATAGAGGGAAATGCAATAGCTCCCCAGGTGAATAGTTACCGCGTGCGCACGTCGGGAACCCGCGACTAACTCCGAGAGCCAACCGCGAAGCGGTGCGTCGCACCCATGCTCGAACCGTACGTCCACAGCCCCGCCCTCAGCAGGACGGTGACAGAGCGCCTCCCAACGAAGGCCGGTCGCGTGATCACCGCGGCCGACGCCGAACCCGCGCGCCGGATCGTAAACCCGCTCCTCGCACTGCGGTCGTCGATCGAGAAGCGATAGCGACCAGCTTTGAGCGTCGACACCGCCTTTCCCTTGTAAGCGAGCGAGCTCGCGCCGCGCGAGGACACCGTGCCGGCAAGGGCGCCCCGAAACACGGCTCCAATGCTTGAGCCGATCAGGTCGGTCGAGAGAAATCCCTTGCTCGAGGTCGGCAGGTACGGACTTGTCGGGATGACCGGCGTGCCCGAGGCGAGCGTCGTGAACGTCGTCTTCGTCACGGCAGGCTGGTTCAGATCTAGCGCGGTGTAGGTCGAGTTTGGCGCGTAGTACGTCGAAGGAAGCAGGTAGAACGAGTCGCAGCCTGTGGTGAGCGTCGTGAAGAGGTTGACGCCAGGACCGGTGAGCTGGAACTGCACCCACCCCTTGCAGCCGGTGAAGTCGTTCGGCGACGGGTGGTCGGCCTGCTCGATCAGCTTGAACTGCATCGGTGTCGTGACGTCGACCTGGTAGGTGCCGGGGGCGATCGAGGTGACCTTCTTGCCCTGGTCGTCGACGATCGAGAAGGTGCAGTTGATCGCGTAGACGACGTAGAGCGTCGGAAGCGCCGGAAGGCCTGCTGCTACGAGCGCAGCCGTACCGGTCGGCACCAGCACGGCTGCCGCCACGAACGCCGCCGCATACGTGAGCGGCCGCCGCAACCTCCACCCGAGGCCGCGGTGCGTGCTCGTGAGCGTACGCCGACTCACCGCGTCAGCTCGTGACCTTGAAACCGGTCGGCTCGGACGCGGTCGAGAAGAACGACCACTGTCCGGCTCCGAACTTGACCGACGACGAGCGCTTACCGACAAACGCTGCCGCCGAGAGCACGGTCGAGGTCTTGCCGGCGCGCTGAATGAGGAAGCCCGCCTTCTTGCTCCCGTCGGAGACGGTGACGGTGTAGCGACCTGCCTTGAGGGATGCGACCCTGGCTCCCGACTTCGTCAGCGTGACCACGCCGGCCGAGCTGACCGTCGCAACAAGGGCACCGCGGTAGATCACGAGGGGCGCAGAGCCGATCAGGTCGGTCGAGGCGGAGCCGGAGGATGGAGACGAACCTGCGACGTAGGGATCCGCAGCAGCCGTCGGGGTTCCGGTCGCCGTCGTCGTGAAGGTCTTGCGTGTCGCTGCGGGCTGGTTCAGATCCTGCGCGGTGTACGTCGCGCTCGCCTTGAAGGTCGCGGAGAGCAGCTCGTTCGAGTCGTCGCCGTCGGTGAGCGTGGAGAAGAGGTCTACGCCCGTCCCCTTGAGATCGAACTGGACATAGCCCTTGCAGGCGGTCATGTCGGTCGTGCCGGAGAGATCGACGCCCCCGAAGACGACGGGCGTTGTGACCTGCACCTGGTACTGGCCAGGCGCGATCGACGTGACTGCCTTGCCGGAGTCGTCGCTGATCGTGAAGGTGCAGTTCATCGTGTAGCGGACGTAGAGGGTCGGGAGCGTCGCACCGCGAGCACCGGCCTCACAGACGGGCGCGAGGGCGGTCAGGGCGAGCACCGCCGTGACGATCGAGACGAGCCGTGCACGAACCGTCATACCGAAGACCTCCACAGGTTGATGGTGCCTCATCGCTAGAGAAAGGGGAAGGGCCTGTCTCCAGGCCCTTCCCCCAACGTACGTCTCGCTGAACGTCGGAACTACGCGACGCCTGCGTTGCGGAGCGTGCCGCGGACGGTTGCCGGGTTCATCGGCGCCATGCGGATGCGGACACCCGTTGCGTCGAAGAACGCGTTGGCGACGGCTGCGCCGACACCTGCGCTCGGCGGCTCGCCGGAGCCTGTCAGCAGCCAGCCAGCGGCCGCTGCTGCGGTGTTCCCCGCGGTGACGTCGGTCTTCGTCGAACCCGCATCGATCGCGGTGTAGATCCCCGGATGCGCGTTGACGAGCGTCACGTGCGGTGCATCGGCGATGCGCAGGATCGGGTACGTGACCCAGTCCAGGCTCGTGATGCGCTCCTTGTTGAACGTCGCCTTCTCGAGCAGGGCCCGTGAGAGACCCTGGATCGCCGCGCCGCTCATCTGGTTACCGACGAGCTGCGGGCTGACGGTGATGCCGTTGTTCTGGGCGATGTACATGTGCTTCGCCACGATCTTGCCGGTCTTCTTGTTCACCTCGATATCCACCACCATGCCCATCTGGGTGGAGGCGAACGTGCCGAAGGCGAACCCGCGGCCCGTGACGATGTTGCCGCTCTGGACGTTCGAGCCGGCGACCTTCGGCTTCCAGCCTGCTGCCATCGTCGATGCGTCGAGCGCGGCCAGCCAGCGCTGGTTCGTCGTCGTCGTCGGATCGATGTTCAGCCGGCGGAACGCGATCGGGTCCATGTTCGCCGCATGTGCGAGCTCATCGACGATCTGCTCGCTTGCGAAGTACTGCTGCGGTGCACTCGGGGCCCGGAGGAAGTTGCACTTGAGGGCGCCGCCGTAGAGGGGCTGCGTCTTCGCGTTGACCCGCCGGGTCGTGTTCATGTAGACGGTGTCGGTCGGAGCAAGACCACCGCTACCGGGAACCGCCGGCCACGTTGCCGTGCCGAGGAGCTCCTTGGTGGTGTCGATGTTCGCCTGCTGCTGGCCGTAGGTCGTCCAGTCGGCGGCAACGATCTTGCCGGTCGAGTCGATACCCATCTTGACGTCCCAGAGGTTCGCCATGCCGTAGTGGTCCCAACCGTGCTGGTCCCAACGCATCCACTGGAGGCGCACCGGCTTGCCGACCTTCTGCGAGATGATGGCCGCCTGCTCGGCTGCCTCACCCTGGTGACCGCCGCCGAAGGAGCTTGCGCCCTCGTACCAGATCACGCGGACCTGGCTACCGCTGGCGAAGCCGAGCATCGTCGCGATGTTCGGCGGGATGCCCTGGAGCGACTGGCCCTGGACGTACAGCGTCGCGCTCGTCGCCTTCACGTCGGCGACCGCGCAGTGCGGGCCGATCGGCATGAAGCCGTTGTAGTCGTACGCATACGTCGCCGAGACGGTCTTCGCCGAGGTGGCGAGCGACGCGTCGACCGGGCCGTTGTTCGTGGTGAAGCGGGCCGGGTTCGCCGTGTTCGTGTCGCCGACGTTCCGGAGCCAGCCCCAGAAGTTGCCGGAGCCCGGCAGCTTCGGATCGCTCTTCCACACAACCTTGAGCTGCGAGGCAGCCTGGATTGCGTCGTACTCCTTCGGCGCCGCGACCGCGAGGAAGTTCGCGATCTGCACGACCTGAGCGCCCGGGATATGCGCGATCGAGGAGGCGTCCACGCTCAGCGGGATGTGGTTCTGCGCCGTGTTCGCGCCGGCGCCACGGGGGCGGACGGTGCGGGCGTGGATCATCCCGGGGATGCGGACGTTGTGGATGTAGGTGTAGGTGCCTGCGACCTTGGCCGGGATGTCGATCCGCGGGAAGGACTTGCCGACAACCTTGTACGAGCTGACCGGCTTGGCGATGCCTGCACCGGGAAGCAGTCCGGCCGACGTCGCGCTGACCGTGGTCGGACCGATCGGCATCACGTAGCTGAACACCTTGCCACCCATGAGAGCGCCGTAGGTGACGGTCTTGCCGCCGCCCGAGACCACGCCGTCAGCGACGGTCAGGTTCGCAACCGGAACACCGAGCTGCGTCGAAGCCAAGCCGAGCAGGATCTGGCGGGCGTAGGCGCCTGCCGCGCGAGCCTGGGTGGAGCGGCTCGAGATACCGCCCGAGCCTCCGCCGCCGCCGGTCGCGTTCAGCCACGACTCCGGATGCGCGTAGACCATCTGGCTCATGTTCATGTCGAGCTCTTCGGCGACGAGCTGGAGGATGCCGGTCGGCGTCCCGTGACCCATCTCCGTCTCACCGTGCGTGACGATCGCGCGGTTGTCCGGCGTGATCGCAAGCCAGGCGTCGACCGAGTTCAGGTCGGGCAGGAAGTCGGCGCCGGTGCGGGCGGTGAACGGCGTGTTGCCGGTCGCTGCCTGCGCCTTGCCGGCCGTCGTTGCGACGCCGAAGCCGATGACGAGTGCGCCGCCGCCCTTGAGGAACGACTTGCGCGAGAACTCC
>JBAWZV010000027.1:0-3693 GCA_037142875.1 Actinomycetes bacterium
TGCGTGAGACCGTTCACCTTGATCTTCAACTTGCTCGCCATTCCCCCTCCAATCGAGACGTTGAGGTTGATTACAGACGGATATACGCGCTTTGGGGTCAACCTGGATTTCCGGGGCCCCTGTTTTCTGCGTATGCCGCGTCCGGAAGCGCGCCAGGTCGGTTGGACACTCGCAATAGTCCGTGGAGGACGAAACAAAGAGGGAGGGAGCTTCGACCCCCCGAAGCTCCCTCCCCTGTCGAACGACGTACCCGGCCGCAGTGCGTCCGGCCCCCGGTGCTAGCAGCGCTTCGTGATCCGTCCCTGGATCTGGGCTGCCACGCTCTGCGCCTTCTGAATGCGCGCGGCAGCGGTCGCTGCATCCTTCACGTGCCCGCTGGCGATCCGCTCCTGGATCTTGCTCTCGTGATCCTGAACGTTCGCAAGGCGAGTCTTCGCACCGTCGCAGGTGAACTTCGGGCCAGGCTTGCCGTTGGCCGGCCCCTTCGCGGCGGGCGCGCCGGCCCCGGGTGTCGTGGTCGTCGTCGGAGCCGGGCTATCGGCGGCGAAGGCCGCAGCGGCCGACACCGCGAGGATTCCGAGGCCGAGCACGATCCCGCGAATCATCTTCTTCTGCAGGTTTTTCATCTTCGGAGACTTCCTTCCAGCGAGAGGAGTGACGATGAGATCGTCGCGCGCGAACCACAGCAGCGGTTCATGGCAACGTAAAACGCCGGTAAAGCGCGCGGGAACGGCCTCGCCGGCCTGCGGGGCTACGCTGATGTCATGGCGCGCTACACAACGAGTATCCGGTCAACCCTCAGCGCCGCAGACGCCTTCGAGTACATGGCCGACTTCAGCAACGCGCTTGTCTGGGATCCGAGCGTGAGCGTCGCACACCGTGTCGGCAGCGGGCCGCTCGCCGTCGGAGCCGAGTTCGAGCTCGTCGCGCGGTTCGCGGGCCGCGATGTGCCGCTGCTCTACCGGGTCGCCGAGATCGACGTGCCCCACCGGATCGTCCTCGAGGCGGTCAAGCCGGGCTTCGCCTCGCGCGACACGATCACGGTCGAACCTTCGGATTTGGGGTCTGTTGTCCACTACGACGCCGTGCTCGCCTTCAGCGGCAGCGGGCGACTCTTCGACCCCCTGATGCAGCTCGTCTTCAACCGCGTCGGTGCCAAGGCCCGAGCGGGGATGGCGACGGCGCTGAACCCGTGAGCCCGGCGCCCGGCGCCCGGCTCATCGACGCGATCCTCGAAGCAAGCGTTATCGGAAGCTTCACTCGGGTCGGCTACCTCGCCCGTCGGCGGCTCTTCCGCTGGGAGACGCTCTCGTCGCACCGCCTCGACGGACAGACCGCAGTCGTGACCGGAGCCACGTCGGGACTGGGCCGGGCGGCCGCCGAGCAGCTCTCCTGGCAGGGTGCCCGGGTCTGCCTCGTGGGACGTGATCCGACGCGCACCGAGACAGCCCGTGCGGAGATCGAGGCGGTCACAGGAGTTCCTGTCGAGGCCGAGATCGCCGATCTGTCGCTCCTGGCGGACACCGCGGCGCTCGCGCAACGACTCGCAGGCCGCCACACCCACCTCGACATCCTCGTGCTGAACGCCGGCGCGCTCACGCATGCCTTCACCGAGACGAGCGAGGGAAACGAGGTGACGCTGGCGACGCACGTCCTGTCACAGTTTGCCCTCGTGGCCGCCCTCCGCCCGCTACTCGAGGCGTCGTCGGCCCGGGTGATCTCGGTCGCGTCCGGCGGCATGTACGCCGAGCCACTCGACCCCGCGGGGCTCGACCCGGAGCCGTCGACATTCGACGGAACGAAGGCGTATGCACGCTGCAAGCGAGCCCAGGTCACCTTGGCTGAGATCTGGACACAACGTCTGGCGGGAACCGGCGTGCGTGTCGTCACGATGCACCCGGGCTGGGCCGATACACCGGGACTGCGCGAGGCGCTCCCCGGCTTCAGCCGACTCCTCCGCCCTCTCCTGCGCACCCCGGCAGAGGGCGCGGAGACGATCTCGTGGCTGGCCTCGGCTCCCGGTGCGCCGGGCGACGGAGGCGGATTCTTCCTCGACCGCCGGCCGCGCAGCAAGCACCGCCTGCGCCGGACCCGACGAGCCGACACGCCGGCCGCAGCGAGCGCCGTCTGGGAGCTGTGCGCCCGGCGCACAGCTCCGTACACCGCAGGGCTCGAACCAGCTCATCGCTGAGCCGAATCGACGACCCTCCATCTACCACTCTATCGGTGTATAGTGTTGTCTCCGTCGCGACCGAGGAGACTCCGTGCCACTTCCTGCCCCACTCTCAGATGAGCTCGTTGACCTGATCGCCAGGCGGTTCCGCGTCCTCGGCGAGCCGATGCGGATCAAGCTCCTGAACGAGCTGCGTGACGGCGAGGCAAGCGTCAACGACCTCGCCGGCGTGCTCGGCGCCTCACAGCAGAACATCTCGAAGCATCTTGGCGTCCTCACGGAGGCGGGAGTCCTGGTGCGACGCAAGGACGGGACGAGGATCTTCTACCGCATCGTCGACGACTCGGTGTTCGCGATCTGCGAGCAGGTCTGCGGCTCCCTCAGCGAACAGCTGCGGGCGCTGAACGACGTCGTCGCAGGCGTTCGCGCGTGACCTCACGGACTACGAGCCCCGTCGGACAGCTCGGCCGCCTCGGCGGCTGGACGGCCGACCACGTGCGAGCCGTCTCACTCGCCTGGGTGGTCGTGGCGATCGGCTTTGGCATCTCCGAGTCACGCGTGGGCACTCGGTGGCTGGCTCGGGCAGAGCCTGCCCAAGGCGACCTTCGGGCATGACTGGCTAGCCGCGCCGTCCTCGGCTAGCCTGCGGACCGATGGAGAACACCGCACTCTTCTTCCACCTGCTCGGCGCGTTCCTGTTCGTATCGGGAAGCCTCCTCGCGGCGATCGCGTTCGAGACCGCCCGACGCCGCACCTCCGTCGGGGAGATCGCGGCGCTGCTCGGTCTCGCGCGGATCGGCGCACTCCTCGTCGCAAGCGGCTTCGTGCTCGTGCTCGTCTTCGGCCTCTGGCTCGTCAACCTCGGCGACTGGGGCTCGGGTGCAGGCTGGATCAACGGAGCGATGGTGCTGCTGTTTGTCGCGGTCGTGACAGGCGCGATCGGCGGTCAGACGCCCAAGCGTGCACGCCGGCTCGCGACGGAACTCGCTGTCGAAACGAAGCCCGTGAGCGCCGAGCTCCGCGCACTCCTCGACCACCGCGCGTCGCAGATTCTGAACTACGCCTCGGGGCTCGCCCTCGTAGCGATCGTCGTGCTGATGGTCTGGAAGCCCGGCTCCTAGCCGGGCGTTACGACCCGCTCAGGCGACCACCGAGACCGGCGCTCCGCCGGCATGAGACTCCTCGTCGGCCTCGTAGAGCTGCGGCGCGACGAGCGCGATCAGCTCGTTGAGGCCGAGCTCCGGGTGCCTGCCATGCGCAACGCCCAGGTAGTAGGAGAGGATCGGAGCATTCGTCTTGTGCCCGCCGTCGTGAGCCGCAACGCCCGCCAGGTCGAGGAAGTGGTCGATGTCAAGATCCTCCAGCCGATAGAGAGCAGGGTCGTCGCCGACGCCCTCGCTCAGCCTGGAAAGCGTTGCCTCAAGCCACTCGTACATCGGGGGATCCTTTCGATCGACGGACGGGACGGTGGAAGTCGAAGATCCGGTCATCGTCGTGCACCTTCGTGGATGGCCGGGCGG
>JBAWZV010000028.1:0-3154 GCA_037142875.1 Actinomycetes bacterium
TCCACTTCATAGCTCGCAGATGTGGGAGAACCCGGCCGCAAGCCGGGTTTCTTCGTTTCGAGAGCCGCGTCCGCCCCTACTTGGGCACGACGACGCGTTCGATCCGGCGGTCGGGGATGACCCACATCAGCGCGACGGCGACGAGAAAGCCGATCGAGGCCCACGGGGCGAGAAACGAGCAGGCGAGCGCGATCACATAGCCGACGAGCGAGAGCTTGCCCTTGCGGTCGTCGCCGATCGCCTGGCCGAGCTGGGAGCCGGGCTCGTGGAGCGCCAGGAGCGCAAGGGTGAGCAGCGTGTAGGCGATCGCGCAGCCGAGCTGGACGATCGCGTAGGCGGCTGTGGGGCCGGGCTGCGCGCCCGCCTCGCCGAGCCAGGCCGTCGCGATCGGTGTGAGCGAGAGCCAGAAGAGCAGGTGGATGTTCGCCCAGAGCGTGCGGCCGTCGATCCGGTGGACGACCTGCATCAGGTGGTGGTGGTTCACCCAGTAGATGGCAACGAAGACGAAGCTCAGCAGGTAGGCAAGCAGCCTGCTCTTCTCGTCGAGGATGTCGGCGAGGTGGTGGCCTGCGGGCGGCCGCAGCTCGAGCACGAGGATCGTGATCAGGATCGCGACCACGCCGTCGGTGAACGCGTTCATCCGCTCGGGCTTCACGGCATGACTATGCCACCTCCGCCGCCCGGCGTGGGGCCGAAACGACGACGGGGCCCTTTCGGGCCCCGTCTGGGATCAAGCGGGGAGGAGCGCCCGAAGGCGCCCCTCCCTGTGACCTGTCGGGACTACGCGATCCCGGCAGCCTTGAGGGCTGCGCGGACACGAGCCGGCGACATCGGGGCTTCGCGGAAGCGAACACCCGTGGCGTCGAACGCGGCGTTGGCAACCGCAGCGGCGACAGGCGCCAGTGCGGGCTCGCCCGAGCCGGTGGTGCGGGAGCCCGGGCCTGCCGGATCCGGGACGTCGGTGCGGGACAGCCCGTGGATACGAACCTTCGGGGAGTCCTTGAACCGAAGCATCGGATACGACACCCAGTCGAGGCTCGTCACGTTCGACTTGTTGAACGTCACTTCCTCGACGAGTGCACGGCTGAGGCCCTGCACTGCAGCGCCCTCTTCGTTGTTGTCGCTACCGTCGATGTAGACGATCAGGCCGGCGTCACCGCACATGTGGAGGCTCGTGCAGGTGATCTTGCCGGTCTTCTTGTTGACCGTCACATCGGCGACCGCCGCGGACATCGTGTTCGAGTACTGCCCGAACGCGACGCCACGACCGCTGACGACCGTGTCGCTCGAGAGCTTGGAGGCCGCAACCTTCGAGACCCACCCTGCATCCTTCGCGACGTTCGTCAGCACGTTGCGCCAGCGACCCGCCGGGTCGCCCTGGATCGACGTCAGGCTGGTGTCCGACTGGACATTCAGCAGCCGGAACGCGACCGGATCCATCTTGGCCGCGTATGCCAGCTCGTCGATCGCCTGCTCAACTGCGAACGCGGTCTGCGGGGCATTCGGCGCCCGCAGGAACGACACCTTGAGGTAGTTGTTCTGCAGCGGGAGGCTCTTGCCGATGACCCGCCGGTTCGCCAAGGTGTACTGCGTGCCAGTGATTGCACCGTCGACGCTATTTGTCGCCGCATAGACAGCGGTGCCGTTCTGCACCTGCTGCTGCGTCGGCATCGTCGTCCAGTACGGGATACCGGTCGCGGTCGTCTCGAGCGCGGTCAGGACACCCTTGCTGTCAGCGCCGACACGGACGTCGGTGAGCTGCGCCGGGCCGTAGTTGTCCCAGCCGTGCTCGTCCCAGCGCATCCACTGGAGACGAACCGGAGCACCGGCCTTCGCCGACATGATCGCCGCCGCCTGCGCTGCGTCGTGGTACGGCGCGGAGCCGTAGACGCTGCCACCCTCGAAGTAGGTGACACGGATGCGGTTGATCGCCGGAGCCGACGAGCCCATGACCGGAGCGAGCACGTTGTACACGTTCAGCCGGGTCGCGTACGCGTCCTGGGTGTTCGAGTAGATGCGCGTTCCGTTCGACGTGACGTCAGCGACGACACAGGTCGGGCCGATCGGGAGATGACCGGTGTAGTGGTACTTGTACGCCTGGCTGACCGTGATCGCAGCCGACGCAAGACCCGCGTCGACGTTGCCAAGGTTGACCGTGACGCGGGCCGGAGCGAGACCGGCAGCATCCTGCTTCCGCATGTTCGAGAAGAGGTTGCCGACCGGAGCGATCGCCGGCATCGCAGCCCAGGTGACCTTCAGCTGGGCTGCGGCCTGAATCGCGTCGTACTCCTTCGGAGCCGTGACACCGAGGAAGTAGTCGCCGTAACGGATGACCTTCGCGTTCGGGATGTGCGAGATCGACGACTCGTCGACCGACACGATCTTCGGCGACGTACCGTCACCGTACGCGCCCTGACCGCGGGTGCGGATGATGCGGCCGTGCAGCATGCCGGGGATCCGGATGTTGTGGACGTACGTGTACTTGCCGTTGACCTTGTCCGGGATGTCGACGCGCGGGATACCCGACTTGCCGACGATCTTGTAGGTCGAGACGTCCTTCGTGCCAGGCGCACCAGCGACGGCCGTTGCCGGCGTCGTGGTGTTCGCGGCGGTGCTGAAACCGGTGATCTGGGCGTTGAAGAGCTTGCCACCGAGCAGGTCGCCGTACTTGACCGACTTGCCACCACCGGAGACGACACCCTTCGAGACGCTGAGGCTGCCGACCGAGACGCCAAGCGACGACGCCGCGAGGTTGAGCAGGACGGCACGAGCCGCCGCAGCTGCTGCGCGGGTCTGCTTGCCGCCGGTCTGCACGCCCTGGCTACCGACGCTCGCACCCTGGTTCGGCGTGACGTTGGTGTCATGGGTGATGAGCGAGACCTGCGACATGTCGAAGTCGAGCTCCTCGGCGGTGATCATGAGGAGCGCAGTCGGCGTGCCCTGGCCCATCTCGACCTTGCCGATCTTGACGCTGGCCGTGTTGTCCGGATGGATCACGAGCCACGAGTCGATCGAGCCCTGGTCGTACGGCCCCATCGAGGCGAACGGATCGTCGTAGGCCTTAGCGACCTTGGCACCGGTAGCGGCACCGACGGCGCTGAAGCCGATGACGAGTGCGCCGCCGCCCTTGAGGAACGACTTGCGCGAGAACTCC
>JBAWZV010000029.1:0-2648 GCA_037142875.1 Actinomycetes bacterium
AGTCACACCATGCGTGAGACCGTTCACCTTGATCTTCAACTTGCTCGCCATACGTCTCCCCCTCCGATCGATCTCGATAGGTACCCAGCCAGGAACGCCGCGAGCGTACGCCTGCGGCCCTCCGCTCGGCTGAGCCGACACTAGACCCCTCGTCGGCTCGTTGCAATAGTCACCACCACGACGTATTGATCGCGCTCACCGCGTCGCTGGCATTCGTCAATAGCTGCCGCGCGACACCCCAGAACGACGTCGGGCCCCTTGCGGGGCCCGACGTCGAAGCGAACTGCCGTGCGTGGTCTAGATGACGCCCGCGGCCTTGAGGGTCGCGCGAACGCGAGCCGGCGTGAACGGGGCCTCTGTCATGCGAACACCAGTCGCGTCGTAGAACGCGTTGGCGATCGCACCGACGACCGGGCAGGTGACCGGCTCGCCAGCACCAAGCGACGGCTGGTCGTTGCGCTGCACGATGACGTTCGTCAGCTTCGGATGATCCTTGAAGCGGAGGATCGGGTACGTAACCCAGTCCGTGCTCGTGACGTTGGTCTTCGTGAACTGCACCTCTTCCCAGAGGGCACGGCTGACTGCCTGGATGACGCTACCGACCATCTGGTTCTCAACCAGGTTCGGGTTGACACAGAATCCGACGTCCTCGGCGGCGTACACGTGCGTGCAGAGGATCTTGCCGGTCTTCTTGTTCACCTCGATGTCAGCAACGGTCGCCGCATAGGCGCCGCCGTGATGGCTCTGAGCGATACCGCGGCCCTTGACGATGTTCTCCTTGGAGAGCTTCGACCCCGAAACCCACGGCTTCCAGCCGGCCGCAGTCGCGGCGGCCTGAAGAACAGCCGCCCAGCGCGGACCCTGCTCCTTCAGGTTGTTATCGGTCTGCATGTTCTGCAGGCGGAACGCGAGTGAGTCCATACCGGACACGACTGCGAGCTGATCGATGGTCTGGGCATCTGCCAGCGTCATCTGCTGCGCACCCGGAGCACGGACTGCACCGCTGTGGAGGATGCCGAAGTTCGACGCAATCGGCTTGCTGATGATCCGGTAGTTCGTCAACGCAACCTTCATCCACGGCGACGGGTTCTCCGTGTTCGCAGAACCACCAGCAACCGACGCCGGAAGGGCGTTGGCCGTGGCATTCGGTGAGCCGGGGCCCGAACCGAGAAGCTCGCGGGACGTGTAGAGCGAGGTACCGCCCTGGTTGAACCCGGTCGACTCGTACGCGACGATGTTGCCCGACGCGTCGACGCCAGCCCGCATGTCGTACATGGCGGAAGGCGCGTAATGCGTCCAGCCCTGCTCGTCCCACCGCATCATCTGCAGACGAACCGGCGTGCCGGTCGCCTTCGAGATGATGCAGGCGGCCTCGGCGGTGTCGAACGCGATCATGCCGTTACCGAAGCTTCCCGAGCCCTCGTAGAACCGCACGCGGATCTGCGAGCCGCTCAGCGGGGAGAGCACGTTCGCCAGGTCGGTGACCAGGCTCGGCACGTTCTGGGTGTTGCTGAAGATCGTCGCACCGTCTGCCCGAACATCGGCGAGACAGCAGCTCGGACCAATCGGCATGTGACCCTGGAAGTGATGCCTGTACGTCCCGCTGACGACGTGTGCAGCTGTTGCGAGCGCCGCATCGACGTTGCCGATGTTCGCCGTGTAACGAGCCGGAAGCTGACCGGCCGCATCGAGCTTGCGATACGTCGCGAACATGTTGCCCGACCCCGGAAGGATCGCGTTCGTGTTCCAGACGACCTTGAGCTGCGCCGCTGCCTGGATTGCGTCGTACTCCTTCGGGGCCGTGACGGCCATGAAGTTGCTGACGCGCACGAGCTTTGCGCCCGGGATATGAGCGATCGACGACTCGTCAACACTGACCGGGACGTTCGAGTTGTACGGGTATGGGCCCTGGCCGTGCGGGCGGATGACACGCGCATGCAGCATCCCCGGAATGCGGATGTTGTGCACGTAGGTGTAGTGCCCGTTGACCTTCTCCGGAATATCGATCCGGGCGACCTTGTCACGCATCGAGACGTGCTTGTAGTCGGCAACGGCCTTCGCCGGAGCGACACCCGGCTGAACGCCGGCACCAGTGGTGGCCGTCGCACCCGGGATCTTCGTGTTGAGCAGCTTGCCACCGACGAGCTGGCCGAAGGTGACTGTCTTACCGCCACCCGAGACGACACCGCCCGAAATCGAGAGGTTTGCAACCGAAACGCCGAGGCTCGTCGACGCGAGGCCCAGGATCGTCTGACGTGCCGTGGCCGCAGCCAGGCGAATCAGCGGACCCGTACCGGACATCGCGTTCGAGCCGCCCGCGCCGCCGGTGTTCGCGGAAGCCCACGAGTCGACGATGGTGTTACCGGGACGCCCACCGACCGAGGTCGACTGGCCGTACCGCATCTGGCTCATGTCAGCGTCGAGCTCCTCGGCGACAACCTGCAGGAAGCCCGTCGAGATGCCGTTACCGGTCTCGGGCTTCGTCTGTGTGAGCGTCACCGTGTTGTCGGCGCCGAAGATCAGCCACGAGTCGAGCTGCGAGAGGTCGGGCAGGTAGCCGGCCGGGCTGGCAGCAGCAGCGGCCTTACCGGCCGTGCCGGCGCCGACAGCGCTGAAGCCGACGACGAGTGCGCCGCCGCCCTTGAGGA
>JBAWZV010000030.1:0-2084 GCA_037142875.1 Actinomycetes bacterium
TTCTGACCCATGCCGGTGTAGTGGAAGACGTCGGCGACCCATCCGTCGTAATAACCGAACTGGTGGCCGACTGCCGGGTCGGTGAAGAGGAACATGTTCGGCGTGCTCCGAGAGCGTGTCATGCCTCCCTGGTGGCTGCCTCCGTAGAGCTCGTGGAGTTTCGTCCGGGGGATGACATCGCCTGGAGACAAAGACCAAGGCGGGAGTGCGGAAGCCGAGTGGCCGCTCATGACAGCAACTCTAGGTGACTCATCGCCCGGCCGGTGAGCGACGACTTGGTCTTCTCGTGCCAGGCAACCAGCATTGCGCACCAAGGGACTTCTCACCTGAACCGCCGTGCCGCGACCTCACCGACCTTCTTCCCCGCCGCGACCAGATCCAGCGCTCGCCGACGGAACTCCGCCGAATACCCCTTCCGTCCCATACGACCTCCCCTCTCGAGGTCGCCCAATTCTAGAAACCGGACCCTACGGAACCCGGGCTACACCAACCTGTCCACGGAAGCGGGGGAACTCCACTTCCGAGGACGACCCATGATCCAGCTCCCTTCTCGCAGACAAACCCATTCATCCAGGAAATCAAGCCGGCGTCAAACCCGGGACGGACCACGAGCTGTCGCCCCTGCTCGGTCGTCGTTTCCTTGGGCTGCCGGTGAGGGATCACCCCACCGGCAGCCCGGAACTTCCGCGCTACTTCTTCTTCGAGGCCAGCACGTCGTAGGAGCGCACCTGCGTTGAGCCAACGGCAGCACCCTCGCCGCCGCCGGTGCAGGTGACCTTCGCCGTCCACTTCGCCTTGCTGACGGTGAACGTTCCGGCCGGGACTGTCGCGAAGGTCGCGATTCCAAACCCGTTCGTCTTCGCTGCAGCGAGCGTCACCGTCTTCGCACCCGTGATCGAGCCTTCGCACGAGGCGCCCGGCGCGGCGACCGCCTTGACGGTCACCGGCTTGTTGTGCGGCACGAGCAGACCAATCGTCGCGAAGTCAGCGATCGGCTTGGCCGACTTGGCGAGCTTGACACGCTGACCGCTCAGCCGCCACAGGGCGCTCACGGCGTTCGACCTTGCTGCCGACTGGGTGAGACGCACACCGTGCGCGGTTGTGGTTGTCCCGCCCGGTGGAACCCCGTTGCACGGCGGGTTCGTGCAAGTCGAGCCTGCGCTGCCAGACGACCCTGAGCTTCCAGACGATCCGGAGCTGCCGGAGCTGCCACCGCTACCGATCGGCGGCGACGCCGTCCACTCGCCCGATGAGGTCTGCGAGATCACACCGCGGAACCCGGCGTACCGTCCGCTACCGCCGGTCAAGGTGATTGCGAACACGTTCGTCTCATGGTTGTTGACGAGCGTGCGCTGCTCGTGCAGCGAGCCGGTGACCGCGTCGCCGCCATCAAACTCAAAGTCGAGCGTGCAGTCTTCCGACCCCGTTGCATCGGCACGGCCTGACCGGTCACCGTAGGTCGTCTGTGTCCCGGAGTACATGACGCTGCACGCAACAGTCATCGTGCCGCTGTGCCCGGTTCCGTTGTCTCGGACGGGTGCCGACCCACCGTGCGTCGTGTTCGTTCCGATGCTCTGAACGCAGACCGCCGAGGCACCCGAGCCGGTGCACGTCGGGGTGCCCTGAGGCGTGCCAAGCTCGACGCTTCCGTCACCGGGATCACGAACAAGTGTGAAGTCGAAACTGGTCGATCCTGAGACGCGAGCAGCTGACGTCGCGGTTGCAGCGATCGCAGCTATTGAAAGGACGGCCAGAAAGCCGGCCGCGAGACGAAGACGCATGAATCCTCCTGGAGATATGTGCCGTACGGGGCGCGCGAAGATCGTTTCAGAAATCCGTGAGCTTCGTACGCACGACTTCCAGTGCGCCTAGTACAATCCTTCCGGGCGGGCGTAGCGTTCGGCGCGGGCGCGGTCGTACTCGGCGGCGTCGAAGTCGGGGTTGTTCACTCGTCGCCCCTCATGGACGCCCTGTCAAGCCGTCCCCGAGCCCGCCTTTGGACGATGTGAAGAGACCGCGGACGATCGGTACGCCTGGTCGCCTGCATCAAGACTAGAAACATCGCGGGGAGAGAAGCGGGAGGG
>JBAWZV010000031.1:0-1624 GCA_037142875.1 Actinomycetes bacterium
TGAACAGCGGCTCGCTCACGACCGGCGATAGCGCCAACCGCACAATCGCCGGATCCATCGACGGAACCGGCGCTCTCGTCAAGGTCGGCACGGGCGTGCTGACGCTTAACGGCGCCTCCACCTTCGCCGGCACGACGACCCTTGACGCGGGCACGCTCAACCTGACCCACGACGGCGCCCTCGGCACCAGCGCGGTCACGGTCAACGCTGGTACGCTCGTCGCCAACGCGGACCTCGGCAACGCAGTCAATCTCACCGCTGGCGTGCTCAAGGGCTCCGGCATCCTCGGCGCCACGACCATCGCCTCCGGCGCCATCCTTGCCCCGGGCAACTCGCCCGGCACACTCACCCACGCCAGCCTGACGCTCACCGGCGGTTCGATCATCGAGTGGCAGGTCACCGACGCCGTTGACGCCGGCACCAGCAAGGCGGCTTCCGCGCTCGTCGCCGGTACCGCTTACGACACGCTGGTCGTCACGGGTGCCCTCAACCTCTCTGGTGCCTCCAAGGCGAACCCCGTGACGGTCCGCATCGTCTCACTCGCCACCCCGACCGCCACGACCGCAGGCAACGCGACCAACTTCGACCCGATGAAGTTGAACTACTTCAAGTTCGCCCAGGTCGGCAGCCTCGTGACCGGGTCCACTCCCTTGGTCGATCTTTTCGGCTACGACGTGACAAACTTCACGGACTCCACCGGTGGCACGAGCGACCCGACCCGCTGGGCGATGTCCTACGAAGGCGGCACCCTCTGGCTCACGGCCTCTCCGCAGATTCTCAGCTTCGGCGTTCTGGCTCCGGGCAACGCGCCCGGCATGCTCTCGATCGCCGACATTAACCTGACCTCCCGCGGCACGTTCGAGATCTCCAAACTCCCACAGATCGGCGGCTACTACAACGATACGGTCGAGTTCACGGGTAAGGCCAACCTCAACCCCTCCGTCGGCAGCGAGATCGCGATCGCCCGCTACACCCCGACGGGCGAGTTGCCCGATTACGGCCGCCGCTTCGTGCTCTTCAAGGGCGTGGGCACCCCGACGACCGACCCGAAACTGGTGTCGTCCTACTTTATCAATCCGGCTCCGAGCTCCGTCATCAATCTCGATGCCGACGCACGCTACCTCGTGGTCGCTCCGGCCGCCGTCGACGTCGGTGCCACCGCCTCGGCCTACGACGGTCTGATCCACAACGCCGACGGCCTCGTCCACCGCCCGAACGAATACGCCGTCTACCTGGTCCGTGGCGCCTCCGGCTACGTCCGTCCGGGCGTCGGCTCGGGCCTGACCGGCTACGTCCAGGAGAAGGCCCTCACGCTCTCCGGACAGCCCCTCGAACTCGGCGGCACGGTCTACGTCCCCGGCGCCCTTGACCCGCTCGTCGCCCGCCTGATGACGATCGGAGACCCTGCGCTCACCCCCGTGATGCGAGGCCTCGAGCCGGCCTCGTTCGCCGCCATCCCGGGCACGCTTGCCCTGGCGCAGCGCTCCGCCGCCTCGTCGCTCAACCGTGAGCTCGCCGGACACCATATGGAGGCGTCCAACCTCTGCGACTTCTGCGACGGCTTCACGCCTTACAGCGAAGGCTTCGTGCTGGTCACTTCGTCCGACTTCCGTGGCGGCAAGGG